>CALIRN010000028.1 GCA_938042265.1 uncultured Eubacteriaceae bacterium | reverse complement strand
TAAATACCCAGCCTTTTTAAGCAATCGGTAATGTAATTCCTCTCCGAGCCCGTCAGCACACACATTTTTACACCTGTATTATAAAGCTTTGATACATATTCCGCAGCGCCGTCCTTAAGCGGTATTTCAAAGCGGTATTTATCTGCTACCATATCGGAAATTTCTCTTATCATTTCTTCCACGGTATTTTTAATTCCGTAATGCTGTATAAAATAAGTACAAGAGTCGGCAAAGCTCATTGTCATAATAATTTCATCAACCTCAGGCTCAGGGACTATGCCTTTGCTTATAAGATAATTTTTGCCTATATTATCCCATACGGACATTGAATCAATTAAGGTTCCGTCAGCATCAAATATTACCGCCTTCATCAGCCAAACACCTCATCTGACAAAGCCTTTAGCTCCTTTGCGGCGGAATATATATCTGACTGCGCAAAAATTGCGGAAACCACTGCCACACCGTCAAGGCTGAGCCCCTTAAGCTCTTTAACATTGCTTTTGCTTATGCCACCGATTGCCACAACAGGAATTGTCACTGCACCTGTTATACGGCGGATTTCCTCTCGGCTTACCGATTTTGCATCGCTTTTTGTATCGGTATGAAATACTGCACCAACTCCTATATAATCCGCCCCACGTCTTTCTGCAGTTAAAGCCGCATCAACGGTTGCAGCCGACACTCCGATTATTTTATCCTTACCCAAAACAGCTCTGGCATTTTTTACCTCCATATCACTCTGACCCACATGTACGCCGTCAGCATCCACCTCTTTGGCAAGAGCAACATCATCGTTAATTACAAACGGTACCGAATATCTTGAGCATATATCCTTTATTTCCAAAGCCAGCGCCTTAAAATCTCTATAGGCAGTGCCCTTTTCCCTTAACTGTATAAAGGTCGCACCTCCCTTTATTGCCTCCTCTACAGCCTGCGGCAGGGTTTGTCCCTCCTTAAGCCAAGCTCTGTCCGTTACGGCATAAAGGCGCATTGAGCTTCTTTTTATCTTCATTTAATTTACCTCCGTTATTTTGATAAAGCCGCTGCCTTATCGATAATCTGTTTAATACTCTGCTTGCTGACAAGCATATCATATTCTCCGTCCTTGCCTATTGAATAGAAGTTATCGTTATAGATATAAAATTCGGTTGTCTGTACAGTTCCGTCCAAAAGAGTATAGGTCAGTACGGCAGCAGGTTCACCGCTTTTTTCGGTATGCCCGCTTATCTGATCAAAGGTAAGCCCCGCCAACAGCTCATAGAAGTCGGAAAAATTATCACTTTCCGTATTATTACCGTTAATCAGTACAATCCTGTTGTCCTTTACGGAGCCGTTTTCATCAGTAATAATTCTGTTATCACCCTCTACCTTAAAATCAAGGGTAAAGCCACCAAATTCACTTTCCAATTCAACCGAATTAACGTCCGAGCGCATATGAAGCGCCACAAACTTTTCAACAAAATCAGTTATCGTATAGTTTTCAAAGGGCTTTAACAGGCTTTTATCCATAGTAAATACGCTTATCCTGTCATCTGCCATTACATACACATTATTATCATCTGCCGCATTGCCTACCTTAAGCTCCAGCGAGCCCTGATCATCTCTCAGCCTTACAGTCATATTTGGTGTATCAAGCCCGTATTTGACATAGTCATCAGGCTGAGCTTCCACAACTCCGTTAAGAGTAAGCCCTGAGCAGGTACTTAAAATTGAACCTGTAAGGTTAAAGGGATAAACGGTTGCACCCTCCAAGGGTTTTTCCATTGTAAATGTGACAAGCCCGCTGTTTGCAAAGGTGGTATTGGCATCAGACTTTTCCTTATTATAGTACATAAGCAGCTCTTCACCGTCTGCATTTATTACCTCAATATAATTAACATAATCGGGCTTAATTGCACTGATACTTTTATTTACCAAATCATTTATGCCGTAAAGCAGACGTCCCCCCACAACCGCATCTACAAGATAAATACCCTCCGCATCCGAGCTTTCCATATAATAATACTTTTTATCCGCAGTAAGGGAGCCAAGCGTAAGTGTAACACTGCTGCCGTCGGAAAAACTTGCACTGCCTGTTGCAAGAGGTGAAGCAAGACCGTATTTCTCCCTGTCACTCTCCTCTATTTTATTATCAGAATAAAGACCTATGAAGGTACTTGCAACACTTGCCGTATTGCTTAAATTAATATCAACGTTCTCATAGTCCCTGACAACATAACCGCCGCTGCTGTATTCAATGGTAAGCTGATTTTCGGCTGAATTTATCTGTATGTTCCTTAAATCCTCAGCGGCTTTATCGCAAAGGGTATACTTACCTGAATTAATGTAGGATATATCAGACACCTGTTCGGCAGTCGGCTCCGTTTCCTGTTCAGTACCTCTGTTGCTGCCTGTTTTATAGGTATATACACCAAGCAGCAAGACAAGCACTGCAACACCGCCCGCAAGGGGTAAAAGTTTCTTTTTCATCAGCCGTTTCTCCTTCTCATCCATACCACAAAGCCGCAAAGGAACAATACACCCGGTATAACTGCCCAGCTTATTATCTGAATTTTTGTCTTATCACCCTCGGCAATTACCAAAGCCTCACCATTTATATTTTTTGCCTTTATATTAATTGAGGCCGATCCTTCATCAAGCCAACTGATTGAGTTCATAATAAAGGTTGTACCGCTGTCGTTTACAAGGCTGTCAACATTGGCATTAAGCATATAGAAGCTGCCTGCAATAACAACCTTGGTTGTATGATTTGTATCAGTATAGGTGGAATCAGTTACTGCATAGGCTAAATCAAAAGGACCTTCAGCATCTCCAGCCTCCTTATTCATAGACATATTTTCGGGATCTCCCGATTTTACAAAGGAGGTATCACCCGCAGTAATAAGCGGCTCAATAACAAGCCCCTGTTTTTTAACCTCTGTTTCGCATAAAGCCTGTGACATATATGCAAGCAGTTTGTAACCGTTATCAATAATACTTGCCGTAATTTCGTGCTGTACAACAGAGGGCAGAACAGCTACGGGATAGGTCATATAGTTTGCCTGACTGCTTTCCATAACAAAACCGCTTACAGGCTCAACACCATATTGAGCAATAATAGAGCTGAGGTTAGGGTACAAATCCTTTGTTACATTTGTAAGCATGATCAAAGCACGTCCGTCATTTGTAAGGTAGTCCTTAACCTTCTGTGCCTCCTCCTCAGAGTAATCTCTAGCACCCGGTGTTATAAACAGCAATGTACAATCCTCCGGTATATCACTGTCAAGAAGGTTTACGGTTTCAAGAGCATAGTTATTAAGCTTAAGCTGCTGTGTAAGTGAGGTATAATTTGAAAAGTCAATTTCACCATGTCCCGTAGGATAATAAATAACGGGATTGCTCTGTGAGGTTACATATTGTATTGCGCTTGTAACGTTTTCCTCAATATTCAAATCACCGTTGCTGCCGTAATAATCGTAATAGCCTATAACCCTGTACTTATCGCCGCTTTCCACAATAATGCTGTTCTGATCCACGCTTATATTCTCGGTGGCATATTTGCCCGCAAAATCGGGATAAAGGTACAAATCTCTGTTTTCCACGGTGATATTTCTGTCCGTGAGCCTGTACTGGTCAAGTATCTGCTCTGCTCTGCTGACAATTGTATTACTGTCCCTGGTACTGAAAAGAGTATATATTTTAATATCTGCATCTGTACTCTTAAGTATCTCTACCGTTTCATCGGAAAGCGAAAAAATACTGTCGGCGCTTAAATCAAACTTATAATCAAACTCGCCGATAACAAGGTTAATTGCTATTAATACAGCTATTACCACAACGGTTATGGCAGTTGAATAAGTACCGTACTTAAATTTCTTATCATTAAATAGCTTTTTCATTTATCTGACCTCCGCTTAGCTCCATCTTCTTTTTTCAATTACATTTACAGTAAGGTATAAAAATGCAGCCGCAAAGGTGATATAGTATACTACATCAGACAAGCCGAATACACCGAGATAAAAGTTCTGAAATCTGTTAAGCACCGATAACCAGCCAAGCACCCTTACTATTGTGCTGTCAAAAAGAGTTGGTATAAAACGATAGGCAAGTCCTAAAAGAATATAGCATATTACACCTGCCACCAGTGTACTCGAAATATTTTTTGTACCGCTGTAAAGCACAAGCAATACCGCTAAAATTACAACGGCAATAAAAATAAGTGAAGGCACTCTTGTAATAGGCGCATTATTTGCAATGTTATCAATCATAAGCAAAAGAAACAGTGCCGCAAAGGTACCTGCTGCCGCTACAATCTGATTATCCGTCAGCACTGATACAAAAATACCAACGCTGATAAGGCAGGCTCCCATAAGAAAATAGCCTATTACAACACCGATTGTACCCCGCACGTTTATTGCTCCGTATCGGCTTAAAATAAGAGGAAAAACCATGGTAATAACCAAACCGATAAGAAACAGAAAGCTTGCGGCAAAAAACTTGCCAAACACTATATCAGTTACCTTAAGGGGAGAAGTATATAAAAGCTGATCTGTCTTTTGTCTTGCTTCCTCTGCAAAAAGCCTCATTGTAAGTACAGGCACCAAAATAAGAAACATTATCATGGTACCGATAAGGGTATCACTGTAATCACCGCTTGCCGCAGCAACATTCTGTGAAACAAAAAAGTAACCTGTTATCAGTACAAAAAAGCCGAGAAAGGCATAACCTGTTAAGGTTGTAAAATATGTTCTAAGCTCTTTTTTTAAAATAGCTGTCATTTTAATTCTCCTCGCTTTCTTCAGTGATTTCCTCCGACGCTTCTTCCGCAGACATTTCCTCTGCCACGGTTTGTGGTGCCAGAGTATCATACTCACCGTTTATTACCTTAAGGAATACCTCCTCAAGAGTAAGCGCCGCAGATTTTAGCATAAGTACCTGTATACCATTTTCCACAAGAGCTTTTACAAGCTCTGCTCTTATATCATTGCTGTCTGAAACTATCCGCAGCTCGGTACAGTCCTCCTCATCACAGGGCACGCTGTTAACGGCGGAAACCCCCGCAATGCCGCTTATTAAACGTACGGCTTCGGCACTGTCTCCCTTAATTCTCACAAGCTGAGCATTTTCCGCAGTGCCCTCCTCAAGGCGCTGTGTTGTATCGCTTGCCACAATTTTACCGTTATTTATAATCATAACCCTGTCACATACAGCACTAACCTCACTTAATATATGCGAGCTTAAGAGTATTGTATGTCTTTCACCAAGGTGCTTTATTACCTCTCTCATTTCAATAATCTGTTGTGGATCAAGACCAACGGTAGGCTCGTCAAGTATAAGTACAGAGGGATAGCCCACAAGTGCCTGAGCAAGACCTACACGCTGTTTATAGCCCTTGGAAAGGTTTTTGACTATTCTGCTGCGTACATGAGATATGCCAACCGTTAAGGTTATATCATCAAGCATGGCAGCTCTTTCACTCTTTTTAACCTTTTTTATGTCGCACACAAAATCAAGATACTCATCAACCCTCATATCACCGTAAACAGGTGGTACATCAGGCAGGTAGCCAAGCTGCTTTTTAGCCTCTACGGTATCATCAAGAATGTCATGTCCGTTTATTGTAACAGTACCTTCGGTTGCCGAGATAAAGCCTGTCATCATATTCATGGTTGTGGTCTTTCCTGCACCGTTAGGACCGAGAAATCCCAGTATTTCACCATCATTTACGGTAAAACTGATATTGTCAACCGCCCTGTGATGACCATATATTTTAGTCAGATTTTTAACCTCTATCAAAGTTATTCCTCCTTGATTTTTTAATGCACAGTTATGTTATTATATTCTTCAGCATTTTCCTAAATTAAGCCTTAACAATTAATATACAACAAAACCCTGATTTTATCAATAATTATATACTTAAACTTTTCTTAACCACACACAAAAAGAGTACAGATTTTATAAGCTGCACCCATTTAAATCCATATAATAATCAAGCATTGCCTTAAGCCTGCCGTCATTGATAAGTTCAACAGACTTTTTAAGTATATTTTGGCATATTTTGTTATCAAGGCAAATAAACTTATCCTCACCCCAATAAGGCTCACCGCCATTGTCTGCAAAGCTCCAAAAAAGCATTTTACGGGCAGTATCCGGGGTAAAGGCATATTTGTAGTAGCTTTCCGCCCAAAGCCTTGAAATACCGTTAATATCCTCATCTATACTTTCTATTATATACATTGCAAATATATAACGCTGAGCTTCATCACAGCCGTTTTCAAGCGTTGTGAGAACGCAGAGCTTACCCTCGCAGGTATTGAGTATACGCGGTCCTCTGTTATTATCCGTACCTGCCACTATAACCCAATCCCTGAGCATACGGCTTTCATAACAGACAAAGCCGTCATCCTCCATAAGCCTGTCAAGCTCCATACGTGCTGCCCTGCTTTTGTTTTCCATATAAATACTGCATCTGCAATCCTGCTTTGTGCACCAACGGCCGTCCCCCGCATTTACATTTACCTCAAGCACGTCATCACCGCAAACCCCGTTAAACCCAATGCATTCCTTTGTTTTGCCACCATTGCAGTATACGGCATTAACAGCGATATTAAATACGCTGTCGGCCTTGGAGATATTTTCATCCGTGGCATTATTTCTTGCCTCTTCAAGTTCCTCCTCCGGTTTGTAAATCCTATCTGCCCTGACAGCCTCATTTTTATGTTCAAGTTCGCTGACATGACTGTTTATATATCCAATAATTTCGTTCTCTCCCAAAATAAGCCCCGTAAATACGGAATTAAACGCAAACTTGCGTATTTTGCCGTCAAAATTTATCCATATATATTTATCATCTGATTTTTCAATAATGCCGCTGCCAAATTTCTTGTGCAGAAGCTCTCTGCCCTTCAGTTCCATTTAAACACCTCAATACTCCACAGGGTCATACACACCGTTCAGCTCAAAGGCTTTAATTCTATCATGACAGGTACCGCAGGTGCCGCAGGGCTTAACACTACCTTCATAACAGCTCCACGTAAGCTCGTAGGGTACCTTAAGCTTTAAACCAACAGCAACAATCTGTGCCTTGGTTTTGCCTATAAAAGGCGCAATAACCTTAACCTGATTTCCGCTGCCAATGTAAACAGCCGAGTTAATTGCGTTGTTAAATTCCTCACTGCAATCCGGATAAGCGTTGCCCGCAGCATCATCTGAATGAGCGCCGTAATATATTTCACCGCAGCACTTGGAAATAGCAACAGCCGCAGCACTTGAAAGAAAAAGTCCGTTTCTGAAAGGTACATACGTAGAAACAGGAGCTCCGTCTGTCTTTTCAAGCTGCTGTGCATAATCCTCGTGAGGTATTTCCTTATCCGAATGGCTTAAAAGCGAACAGCTGCTCCACTCAAACATTGCGGATAAATCCAACGTCAGCCTTTCAACACCATAATATTCCGCTATTTTTTCGGCAGCCTCAATCTCCTTAATATGCTTTTGTCCATAACCGACGGAAAGGGCAATAACATTATCCCTTCCGTATCTGTCTATTGCCAGAGCAAGACAGGTTGTACTGTCTATCCCGCCTGAAAATAAAACCAAAGCCTTCATACTATTCTCCTTTTATATTCAAAACCTTATAAACATCTCTTTTGCCTATACCCCTGTCCTTTGCAACCTGCTTCATTGCGGATTTGCCGTCCATGCCCTCTTTAATATAATTATTATAATGCTGTTCTATGGACATTTCCTCAAAATCCGCAATTTTCTCCAATTTTAGCTCCTGAGGATTTTTGCCGCTGATTACGAGCACAAACTCTCCCTTCGGCTCATTTAATCTAAAGTATTCAAGCAACTCTGAAAGGGTTGCTTTATTTACGGTTTCGTGCTTTTTTGTCAGCTCCCTTACAGCAGCAGCCAAGCGGTCTCCCATTTTTTCACAAAGCTGTTCAAGCGTATCCGCCAGATGATGCGGAGCTTCATACAAAACTACCGTTCTTGTTTCGTTTACAAGGCGATCGATAATTTCCCTGCGTTGCTTTTTATTTGCAGGCAAAAAACCCTCAAAAACATAGCTCCTTGCAGACAGACCGCTGAGCACTAAGGCAGTTATTACCGCCGTTGCTCCGGGCACTACGGTAACTGGCACATTCTCCTTATAGCATAGTGCAATAAGATCCTCTCCCGGATCGGATATTCCTGGCATACCCGCATCAGTTACAACAGCAATATTCTTACCCTCCTTAAGCAGAGCTATAAGCCTAGGCCCTTTTGTCTCCTTATTATGCTCATGATAGCTTGTAAGAGGAGTTTTTATATTATAATAATTAAGCAGCTTTACGCTTTGCCTTGTATCCTCTGCCGCAATCAGATCCACCTCTTTAAGAGTACGCAGTACCCTCAAGGTAATGTCCTCCATATTACCTATGGGTGTGCCGCAGACATATAATGTTCCCGTATCCATAACAACCTCAATTATAATAAATATCTCTTATTTCCGCAGTATATTCACCGTTTACAAGGTAAATAATAAGGGGTGGCTCAACCTTAAGCATTGGTCTGCCGCCCTTGACAAACTCAAGCAGCACAAGTGTAGGTTCCTTTTCCACATAGGGGTGCACAAGACGCATACGCTTAGGCTCAAGATGATACTGTCTTGAAAGATTAAATATATCTGCAAGCCTTGCAGGGCGGTGTACCATATAAAGCCTGCCGCCTACTCTCAGCATTTTGTCAGCCATTGATATAACATCCTCCAAAGTACAGAGTATTTCATGTCTTGCTATAGCCTTTGGCGTATACTCGTTAAGCATACCACCGCCGTTTGGCATATAAGGCGGATTACAGGTAACAACATCAAAGCTGCCGAGCCTGAACATTTTATCAAGCTCCTTAATATCTCCATGCTGTATGAAAATACGGCTTTCCAGTCCGTTAAGCTTAACACTGCGCTGTGCCATCTCAGCGCTTTCCTCCTGTATCTCAACACCGACAAATTGCTCTCCGTCGGTTTTTGCCTCCATAAGTATAGGTATTACACCTGTGCCCGTACACATATCAAGTGCAAGCTCATTCTGCTTCATTTTGGCATAGCCTGCCAGCAGTACCGCATCTATGCCAAAGCAGAAACGTTCAGGGTCCTGTATAAGCAAATAACCGTTTCTGTGTAAATCGTCTACTCTTTCACCTTGATTAATGTTTACCTTTGCCATTAGTCCATTATTTCCTTTAATTCTTCCTTAGAAATATTTTCTTCCTTACCGCGGCGCTTTCTCTTTATAATCTTTATCTCCTCCGGCGCAAAGCAGCTTACCTGAGGCTCTTTTTTTGGATCTGTTCTGACAGCGGCTCTTATTGTTCTCTTTAACACGCTTACGCTTAATACCTCTCCGTCACCCTCAGGAGTTGATATTATGTCACCCTCCTTTGGCAAATCCTTAATAAGCTCCTCGTATACATCCTGCTCATATTTCAGGCAGCACATAAGTCTGCCGCAGATGCCCGAAATTTTTGCAGGGTTAAGCGAGAGATTTTGATCCTTAGCCATTTTAATGCTTACAGGGTGAAAATCACTTAAAAAGGTAGCGCAGCAA
>CALIRN010000027.1 GCA_938042265.1 uncultured Eubacteriaceae bacterium | reverse complement strand
GGTAATATCAATTGTTGCATTTTGTATACCCGGGTTTGCGGTTATATCCAAATCAACATTAAATACATCACCAACCCTAACCTGTGTTTCGCTTACGTTTGCCTCCCACTCAAAGTCGGCCGCAAATACGGAGCTTGCCGAAATCATTACGGACAAAGCCAGAAATAAAGCCAAAGCTCTTTTTTTCATTAGATAATACCTCCAAAAATAAATTTATATACAAATATTGTACACATTATTTTGTCAAAAATCAATATGTTTTTGAATATTTTAACCTATATAGTAAGTTCTCCGTCTTTTTAGGCGGAGGTTGCTTACTCCTGCATTCGGTAAGGACAGCCATCGTTTTTTAATGTATAACGCATTTGATACGTATACCATTGACTATTCCGATACCAATGACAGACTTTGCATATTATCAAGGCTGTCTATAACAAAGTACCGCACAGTATAATCCAACGCCTCTCCGCTTACGTAAGCAAGATTATCCGTATCAAAGATAAGCTCGTCAAATCTGTGTTTTATTACAATGCCGTTTTTCATATAAACAGAAACCAGAACAGCCTCATTTACCGTGCCATCTGACATAAGCTTTATATTTTTGTCCGTATCGCCATAAATAGGAGCTATAAAAATATGATTGCTGTCATTATACAGCCGTTCCATAGCCATACAGTCAGGCATTCCACAGCCCATAAAATCACCGCTCCCCAAATCACCTATATCCATAGCTGCGCCTCTTAAAACAGCTCTGTATTCCTTTGGAGTAATATCGGGATGATTTGATACAAAAAGTGCCGTCATTCCCGCTACAACAGGGGCTGAAAAGGAAGTGCCGTTTGCCTTTGCGTATACTGCCGTACCGCTGTTTGAGGGCATTGTAAGTGTTCCGCCGAATGCAACAACATCCACTCTTTCATTTTTTTGTGAATATGAGGCTCTGTTGTAATATTTATCTGTTGCACCGACACTTATGGCACCCGGACTTGATGCGGGATAGCTGAGTTCTGACGCAACCGTACTGTCAGAATCCGCACCGCTGTTACCCGCCGCCGATATTACAATAACGCCCTTGCCCGTGGCATACCTTACCGCCATATTTATTTCGGAATAGCCTGCGGTAACACCCAGCGAGGTTGTAATAATTTTGCAGTCATAGGTATCCACCGCCGCCCTTATTGCAAGCAAAAGATGTGCGGCAGTACCTGCTGCTTCTCCGTTAACCTTAGTCATTGCAACAAGAGGGACAATGGTTGCATTCGGAGCAATGCCCGCAACTCCCACTCCGTCATTTGCACCTGCAGCTATAAGGCTTGTAACCATTGTGCCGTGTCTGTACAAATCCTCGGTATCAGTTGAGTTTGTAACAAAATTATAGCCTGTTTCAATATTGGCATTTGCAAAATCCTGATGCTCTCTGTTTACACCTGTATCAATTACTGCAATACGTACCTGACCACTTGGATTATAAGTATCAATGTAATTCTTTATTCCCATTTGTTCAAAATAGATTTCCTCACTGTAATAGGTATCGTTATAATCTGCCGACATGGCCGCAAGGCTGCCACCTGTATCCTCAACCTGAAGCAGGTCATCCGTATCGGGCAGTACAAGAGGCTTATCCTCGGTTATTGCTTTTGCAATTCCCCTTTCATAAAGTTGCTCTGCCGTTGCCTCATCAGTAAGATACAGTCCTATTTCCTCAAAAACGGGCTCCAAATCGTACCCTGTTATATCTGCACCCTCATTAACGGTAACTATATAGTCGGCAGCTAATACGGGAGTACAGTATAACAGCAGCATAATAATAAATATAAGAATAGATTTTTTCATATTAATCCCCCGTTTCTACAGATTCCTTACGCATCATATCAAAGGGCTTAACGGGAGCGTCGACTTTGACCCTTAAAAGCTGCTGTGGGTGAGGTGCCTCCTCTGCTTTTTCACCATCAAGTGTATACATTTCCTTAACGGTCTGCCTTACAATACCTGCATTAGGCGATATAAATTCAACCTGATCACCTGTGACAAATTTATTGCGCTGTTCAATAACTGCAAAACCGCTTTCATTGTCATACTCCTTAACCATACCGATAAAATCATAGGTGCGTATATATGAGCTTGTTGTATAAATCTGCTCGTTTTGGTCAGGCTTACCGTAATAAAAGCCTGTTGTAAAGCCCCTGTAGCTTGCCTTAGCAACCTCCTCAATGTAATAATCCTTTTTGCTTTCATACAGCTCAGGGGATTTAAGATAATCATCTATCGCCTCTCTGTACACCCTTACAACCGTGCCAACATAAAAGGCTGTTTTAATTCTGCCTTCAATTTTAAGGCTCATTATGCCTGCGTCAATAAGCTCGGGAATATGGTTTATCATACACAAATCCTTTGAGTTAAAAATATATGTGCCACGGTCCTCCTCAACAATAGGCATATACTCACCGGATCTGCTTTTTTCCGTAACAAAATACTCCCACCTGCAGGGATGTGAGCAGGCACCCTTATTTGCATCTCTGCCTGAGAGATAATTGCTTAAAAGACATCTGCCCGAGTAGGAGATACACATAGCACCGTGGACAAATGCCTCAATCTCCAAATCCTCCGGTATATTACGGGATATTTCCTTAATTTCTCTCAAAGACAGCTCTCTTGCCATTACAATACGCTTTGCACCAAGCTCTCTCCAGAAAAGAGCGGTATGATAATTGGTATTGTTTGCCTGGGTACTTATATGCACATCCAAATCGGGGACGGTTTTTCTTGCCAAAGCAAACACGCCAGGGTCGGCAACAAGTATGGCATCCGCACCAAGCTCATAAAGCTCCCTAAAGTAGTCAGCCATTTTGTCAAAGTCCTCATTGTGAGCAAAAATATTGCAGGTAACATAAACCTTTGTGCCGTGAGCGTGAGCAAACTCAATACCCTCTCTCATCTGTTTGGTATCAAAGTTTTTTGCCTTTGCCCTCAGGCTGAAGCTGGTGCCGCCCAGATATACCGCATCGGCACCGTATAAAACGGCAATTTTAAGTTTTTCCAAATCGCCTGCCGGTGCAAGCAATTCAATTTTTCTACCCATTGTATTCACCTCACTACAGCTTTTGGATAAGGGCAACACCGTCACCGACGGTAAGTATACTGCTCCTTAACTGCTCATTGTTGCTAATTTCGGCTATAAATTCATTAAGTCGGGTGTGCATTGTGCGCTGGCGTCTCGGCACTTGAAGGCGCTCCATCGCAACCCTGCCCTCCTGAAGAATATCATCGGCAATTATAAGTCCTCCCTTTCTGGTAAGCCTTATTACATCAGGCAGAATATTGATGTACTGGCCCTTTGCGGCGTCCATAAACACCACATCATACTCCCCGTTAAGAGTTTTTACTACCTCAACGGCATCACCGATTATAAGATTGATTATATCCTCTTTGCCGAATTTTTTTAAATTCTCCTTTGCCCTTTCAATCATATAAGGATATCTGTCTATTGTTGTAATACTGCCGCCGTCCTCAAGAAAGTCCGACATAAATATGGATGAAAAGCCCACAGCCATACCTATTTCCAGTATTTTTTTCGGCTGCATAATACCAAGCAGTACACCTATAAGCCTTACCACATCATTAGGTATGATGGGTAATCCCTCCTCATACGCCTGCTTTTGCAGCCTCCCAAGCTCACCACCGCACAGAGGCTGTATATTTCTTACATAATCCTCCAGCCTTTTATCAACAAAACTCATACTCTACCTCTTATTATTCAAGTCCGCTTTTGTACCGGCTGCTTGCTGACAAAAAGTCATTATAGTCATTTGTAAAATAATGCTCGCCCGTATCCTGATTATCAACCACATAATAGAGATAATCCGTATCGGCAGGAGCAACCGCAGCCTCAAGACAAGCCCTGCCCGGATTTCCTATAGGTCCTATGGGCAGACCGTCGGTATAGTAGGTATTGTGCTCCTCCTCAACCTCTAAATCCGCATATAATACCCTATCCTTCTTTTCACCGAGAGCATATAGAACGGAGGCATCCATCTGCAGTTTCATACCTGCCTCAAGCCTGTTGTAAATTACGGAGGCAATTTTATTTCTGTCATCAGGATATCTTGCCTCACTTTCAACAAGAGAAGCCATAATAACCGCATCATCAATGCTTATATTGTTAAGCTGCGCACCACCCCTTAAGGAAACATCAAAAACCTCGTCAAAGCGTGCAAGCATTTTACCTACTATGTCATGAGTAGTCATATCGGTTGAAAAATAATAGGTATCGGGGAACAGATAGCCCTCTAAAAGATTATCCCTTTCGGGTATCTGAGCAACAAAATCATAGTCATAATCCCTGCTGTTGCACTCCTCAATAAACTCCTGTGCAGAGCAAAGACCGCTTTCCTCAAACTGTGCGGCTATCTCCTTAAGCCATGCACCCTCCTTGATTGTTACCTTAATCTGTTCATCGTCCTTTCTGCCGCTTTCAAGAGCCTCACAGATTTCATTAAAATCCATATAGTTATTTAATGTGTATTCTCCCGGCTGAAAGTTTGCACCCTCGCCGTCTCTTTTACAAAGGTATAAAAACTGCATATTGCTTTCAATTACGCCGTTATCCAGCAAAACCTGTGCAATATCCCTTACACTGGCTCCGTCCTCAATTGTAACGATAATTTCCGTCTGCTCTGCGCCCCTGCGTTTTGCACTGTTGACCTCATAGGAGGTAAACTGTTTGTATTTAACAAGACCGAATATTGCACCACCTGCAATTATTACCACTACACAAATTAAAATTATCAAGCCTGTTTTCGGCTTTTTTTCATTGGTATCACTCATAATTAACCTCCATTAATGTCAATCCGTTTGGTGAAAGGGTTTTACCTGCTCTTGTCCTGTCAAGGGACAAAATTACAGACTCCATGTCATCAGGGGCAAGCTTGCCAAGCCCCACATATACAAGAGTACCTGCCACAATCCTTACCATATTGTATAAAAATCCGCTGCCGTTTATCCTTACGGTTATTATATCATCGTTTTTTGTAACATCAAGAGCGTAAATTGACCTTACAGTGGTTTTTGAGGAGCCGCCTGAAGCACAAAACGCCTTAAAATCATGCTCCCCCAAAAAATAAGGACAAGCCGCCTGCATAGCGGCAACATCAAGCCTCGGTCTTACAAACTCGGTATATCTGTTAAGCATGGGATTTCTGAAATCCGCATTTAAAATTTTATATTCATATGTTTTATCAGTAACGCTGTATTGAGGATGAAAGTCCTCATTAACCCGTACGGCATCTGTTATTACAATATCATCAGGCAGAAAGCCATTTACGGCATAGGGTATTTTTTCCACAGGGATTGTAAGGCTGTCATCGGTAAAAACCGCCCTTTGTCCAAGGGAATGTACCCCTGTATCGGTGCGACTTGCACCCCTTACCGTTATATCCTTTTTAAGCAAAGCAGACAATGCCTCCTCAAGCCTTTGCTGCACGCTTACAAAATCCTTCTGTCTTTGCCAGCCATAATATCCGCTGCCGTCATATGCAACCGTAAGCAGTACCTTCATATCATACCCCCCATATAAACCTGAGCAATAAAGCCATAACCACAAACATTACAAAAAGTACAAAAGTAATATAATCATTTCTGCCAAGGCGTGGCTCATTCATTCGGGTACGGTTAATATCACCCCTGTAGCAGCGTGCCTCCATAGCCATTGCAAGCTCATCGGCACGTCTGAATGCCGATACAAAAAGAGGTACCAGCAGGGGAAGCAGGCTTTTTGCCCTTTCCGTCAGCTTTCCCGTATCAAACCTTGCACCTCTTGCCATCTGCGCCTTTTTTATTTTATCCAGCTCCTCAATCAGCGTAGGTATAAACCTTAAGGCAATGGACATCATCATTGATATTTCATGTGCAGGTACGCCTATTTTCTTAAAGGGGCTTAAAAGGTATTCCATACCTACGGTAAGCTCAATAGGCGAGGTTGTCAAAGTCATAACGGAGGAAGCAATAATAAGCATAATAAGCCTTACCGCCATCTTAACGGAAAGAATTACTCCGTAATCGGTAATCCTCAAAAATCCCAGGGCAAAAACCGTCTCACCCTGTCT
>CALIRN010000026.1 GCA_938042265.1 uncultured Eubacteriaceae bacterium | reverse complement strand
CCATCTTTTCCTGACTTAAATATAATTCCATACGTTTACAATACAATTCTTGGCTAAAGCATTCTTTTAAAATTGACATAATTATTGTCTCCTTTACTATGTATTTGTTTTGAATATAATATAATTATATGAGTAATTATACACATTTACAGTATAATACATTACACAATTATGTCTAATTTTTAATATAAAGGTGCTCTAAAGTAATAAAAGAGGATTTTATGTGAATTTTTCTAAATCTGAAAGGCGCTTATTTGCTAGAATTTTTGAAAGTTTAATAATCGTTTTGTTGAGTTAAATATTTTATGAAATAATGTTACCTGTTATAATTTATTGAAATATAGTTAAATACTATATGTTGACAATAGTTCATTTTAGGTGTAAAATATTAGCATAAAATAAATAAATTTTAAAAATAGGCATAAAGCCTATATTTTTGCATATACTTGATGTAACATTATTTTATAGTGCGTTAACTGATAACAACTGCCAAACCGTAAATAATTCGGGCAGTTATTTTTTTACATAATTATTTTTAAATTTATATTGTAATCCGTTAGCCCAATTGACAAAAGCCGACAAATAGGTTAAAATATCACAATAGGAAAATTTTATTTAAAATAAAGAGGATGAATATTATGAATATTATGTTTAAGAGTACCAGAGGAGACAAAAGTTACCTTACTGCCAGTCAGGCTATTGTAAAGGGTATTGCCGATGACGGCGGTCTTTTTGTACCAGAAACAATGCCTAAAATGGATTTTGACCTTAGCAAAATTACTCAGTGGAGCTATCAGGAGCTTGCTTATCAGGTGTTAAAGCTTGTGCTTACCGATTATACCGAGGAGGAACTTCGCTATTGCATTAACTCTGCTTATGATGAAAAGTTTGATACAGAGCTTATTGCACCTCTTGCTGTAAATAACAGCGGTAATTTCCTTGAGCTGTTCCATGGCAGAACTATCGCGTTCAAGGATATGGCGCTTTCAATTCTTCCGTATCTTTTAAAGACAGCTGCAAAAAAGAATGGTGTAAGCGAGGAAATTGTTATCCTTACGGCTACCAGCGGTGATACCGGCAAGGCAGCGCTTGAAGGCTTTGCCGATGTTGAAGGCACAAGAATTATCGTGTTTTTCCCTGAGGAGGGTGTATCTGATGTTCAGAAGGCTCAGATGGTAACTCAAAAGGGCGCCAATACCTGTGTTGCAGGTATCAGAGGCAACTTTGATGATGCTCAGACAGCTGTTAAGAAAATATTTACTGATAATGAGTTAAAGGCTGAATTAAAGAAGAGAGGCTTTGTATTTTCCTCTGCAAATTCAATTAATATAGGTCGTCTTGCACCTCAAATTGTATACTATTTCTATGCTTATGCACAGATGGTTAAGGCGGGCAAAATTAATATGGGCGACAAGCTTAACTTTACTGTACCTACAGGCAACTTTGGTAATATTCTTGCAGGCTTCTATGCAAAGAATATGGGCCTGCCGGTAAACAAGCTTATCTGTGCATCAAATGACAATAAAGTGCTTTATGATTTCTTCAGCACAGGCTGCTATGATATTAACAGAGATTTTATTGTAACCGTTTCACCTTCAATGGATATCCTTATTTCAAGTAACCTTGAAAGACTTTTATACCATATTTCAGGCTCAGAGGCTAAGACAGCGGAGCTTATGGGAGGTCTTTCCAAGGGCGGCAAGTATGATTTTAAGGTGGAAAACGGCTTTACAGGCGAGTATGCTACCGTTGATGAAACCTTTGCAGGTATCAAAGAGGTATTTACTGAAAGCCATTATGTAATGGATACCCATACAGCCGTTGCTTACAGCGCATATAAGAAATATCTTGTGCAGACAGATGACAATACGCCTGACGTTATTGTTTCAACGGCAAGTCCTTACAAGTTTGCAAAGGATGTACTTAAGGCTATTGACGGCAGGTATGAGGGTGTAAATCCATTTGCCGCTCTTGACGAGTTAAGCAAGATAAGCGGAACAGATATTCCTGAGCCTATTAAGGGTATTGACAAGAGAGAGGTGCTTCATAAGCACGTAATTGACAGAGATGCTATTAAGGACTTTGTTAAGGAGCAGCTTCAGTAAATGAGTAATTTTTGGGGACATTTATCTACCATTACAAGACACAGGCATAAAGTAATGCTGCATTGCTTTAAGGCAGGCATATTCTTACAGGGATTAAGACATGATTTGTCAAAGTATTCCCTGGAGGAATTTTTGCCCGGCGTTAAATACTATCAGGGCTACCGCAGCCCTAATGAAAGCGAAAGGGAGAAGAATGGCTGTTCAAGGGCTTGGATGCACCACAAGGGCAGAAATAAGCACCATTTTGAATATTGGACCGATTACAGTCCTGCTAAAAGACAGATGCTTCCCGTAAAAATGCCCCTTAAATATGTTATTGAGATGTTTTGTGACAGGGTTGCGGCAAGTAAGATTTATGGCGGTGACAAATATGATGACAGCTATGCCCTTAATTATTTTTTAAAGGGCAAGGCAACAAGGGCAATTCATCCTGAAACCTCTGAGCTTATTGAAGGCTTGCTTACCATGCTTGCAAATGAAGGCGAGGAAAAAACCTTCCGCTATATAAGAAAGTTGATTAAGGAAAATAAGGAGTATTGATATGAGGCTGCCCAAGGATCCGGTTATGCTGTTAAGTGTTGTAAATACTGCCTTAAGGGATAAGTACACCTCCCTTGAGGATTTGGCACATACCGAGGATATTGATATAAGCAGTATTGCAGATAAGCTGTCGCAGATAGGCTACAGTTATGATAAAAAAGTAAATCAGTTTATATAATTTTAAAGGAGCCTTTGGAATTGAAGTGAACCTCAAATGTTAGTTTTATGTCTAACATTTGGGGTGCAATTCATACTTGACTCCTGTGTTTTCTGCAAAGATAAAATAAATTTACTTATCACAGGAAACCTTATACAGATATTCCGTTGCAAACTGTAGCTTGGTAGGGTTAAAGCCCTCTGAGAGAGGATAAATAAAATAGGTATTGTCTGTTGTTGAAAGTGTTACGCAAGGTCCCTTATTTCGATAGTTATACTCTGTATGTAAGGAAAAGGTTGAGCCGGCTGAGAAAAAATGTGTGCTTTCCAGTTTCTCGCCGTAATCCTTAAAGGTAAGGTAAAAGCCTTTTGAATTGTGCTCCAGTGTCCCCTCACCTAAATCAATAAAGTTGTATTCGTTAGGCAGAGATTCTATATGAACTCTGCCCTTAAATTTATAGCTGCCGCTGTCTATTTCATTTATCACTTGTGTACGCTGCCATTCATACCAGTTGGGAATATGAATAAGGCTAAAGTCGGGTACATTAACAGGCACAAGTCTGCCATATTCGTCCATTTCCCATTTACAGCCGCAATCGGGACAGGTGAGGACAGCACCATTTGAGGTGATTTTAAACTCGCTGCCGCACACAAG
>CALIRN010000025.1 GCA_938042265.1 uncultured Eubacteriaceae bacterium | reverse complement strand
ATTTTCTCCTCCGACCATGGAGTGTTTACCATCCTTGGCTCCTCACCGTCATTATAACCGCCTGCACCCTCAACGGGATAGCCTACGCAGTCAATAAGCCTTACCTTAAACTTAATATCCTCGTCAAGTTTGATTTCCACAGCCTCATTTGGTACAAACTTTGGCTCGGTGGTCATAATGGTTTTGCCTGCGGCACTTTGCGGTAGCTCGTCCTTGGCTCGTTCCCTGCTGTAAACATTCTCTATATTGGGTAGTACAAGCAAATCCATAAATCTTTTAATAAAGGTTGATTTACCCGTCCTTACAGGCCCTACCACACCTATGTATATATCTCCGTTTGTTCTGTCCGATATGTCCTTATATATGCCAAAATTGTCCATAATTGCCTCCTTATTTAAAATGTATGGATACAATATTGTATTATAGCCAAACGGATTATAGAACAAAAAAGACTGCTGCAAACAAATAAAAATTCATCTGTAACAGTCTGTCCTTTTTTATTTCCAAAACTTTTTATATATTTTAACCAAATCCTCTTTCTGCACGTTCATTCTGGTATTAGACGGACTGCCGCTTGCCATTGCATCGACAGCCATTTTATCTATGCAGGAGAAAAACTCCTCCTTATCAATACCATACTCCTCAAGAGTAGGTATTTCACACGCACTGCAAAGGATATCCACACCCTCGGTAAATTTTAATGCAGCAGTATTAACCTCCATACTTTCATCAGCAACACCCATTGCAACTGCCAAATCAGCAAAACGCTCAGGTGTACCGCTGATTACATAAGCAAGGCACTCCTTAATAAGCATTGCGTTTGAAATACCGTGAGGTACATGAAACAGCGCACCGATAGGGCGGCTCATGCCATGTACAAGTGTAACAGTGGAATTGTTTATGCAAACACCTGCCTCAAAGGCTGCAATTGACATTTCCTCTCTAGCCTTGACATCACTGCTGTCCTTATATGCAACAGGCAGATATTTAAATATTCGCTTAACTGCGGAAATTGCATA
>CALIRN010000024.1 GCA_938042265.1 uncultured Eubacteriaceae bacterium | reverse complement strand
ATGGTTCTATTTTACCATAAATAGGCGATTTTGTTTACTTTGTCAACAGGTCCAAAAGACTGTGTAAACCTCTAAACTGGTATATAATAAAATTATCAGTTTGGAGGTTTTTATTATGGCAAGAAGATTTCGTAGTATGTGATTATTCTCCAAATTAAGACAGGTACATAAGCACCGGATTTTCTTATTATTGTGGCATGGCATTATTTTTATCTCCTCTATATACTAACTCCAGTTCTTCAATATACCTTTAATATAAATTTTGTCATAGGGGCATCTGATTTTCATCTGACGCAAATTTAAATTGCGTCCGTAGGCTATGTATAGTTTTTTCATAAATATACCGCCTATTACGCGGCGCTACAAGGTAAGCCTGCTGATTTATTAAGCGGTGCCATAATGTGTAAGCGACAGGTTTTAAACTCATCACTGACAAGACCTAAATGGTTTATAAGAATGTTTTTCATAATAGTTACTTTCTGCGTGGGTGTACAACCTTCCATTGAACGAAAAACTACACGGACTAAGATACAGCCACATATCGCATCTGATTGACCTGAGATAAAAAGCGTAGATAGAATTGCTTTATGCGGAAAAAACGGTTGCGTAAAATCAAGTGTTTTGAAATTGTTATGCGTTGATAATATTAAGCAAACAGGAAATGTATTTATAGGAATGAACTTAAAATTTCCTATGTTTCACAAAAGACTGAATTATTATGTGGTAATCTTTCGGATTTTGCAAGAGATAACGGAATTGATGAAAGTTTGTTCAAGACAATTTTGAAAAAACTTGACTTTTCAAGAGAGGAGTTTGACAAGGATATATCCGATTTCAGTGGTGGACAGAAAAAGAAAGTTCTGGTTGCTAAAAGCCTATGCGAAAAGCCCATTTGTATATATGGGACTAGCCGCTTAACTTTATTGATATTTTTCTCATTCTATGATAACATATAATATGTCAAATGGTAGAGAAACAAATGCAATTTGTCAAAAATATGTGTGATACTATTTTGATACTAAAAAGTTTGGAAAAAACGAAGAATATGGATAATAAGAAAATAAAATCAGAATATATTAGTAAAATACTAAACAAATACTTTTAGCATTAAGAAAAACTTTGCCGAGTGAGGATAACAATCAAAGGTCTTGAAATGTCAAAAATATGCACTTCAAGGCTTTTTTGAATTTAAGCATAGACTATAATTTATAAATCAGAATAGTATTAAAATATCATTAAAAATCTTGAGGTATTATTGACAACCTAATGCAGCATTGCTAAAATGTGATTTGTCAGGTAGCAAGAATGTAAGTCATAATGATTATATTTTGCATTTTTGCATAGGTTATGGTAGCTCCCGTAATAGTTCCAAAAATTATATTTGATAGGAGGTATAAAATCAAAGACATTTTAAGGAACATAAAAAATAAAGCAATAAAAATAGTAAAAATTAGATGGGAGCGAATTTGATATGAAATTTAATAAAGCAATTTGTATTATGCTTACCTGTGTATTAACAGTTTGCTCAATGACAGCTGTTTTTGCTGAACAGGACAAAAATATAACAGTTAATGTTAATGTTAATGGTACTGATGTTGATTTTTCAAATTATGATAATGTTTTGCCATATATTGAAAATGACACAACATTAATACCTGTACGTGCCATAGCTGAAGCCTTGGGACTTACAGTTAACTGGGACGAAGCAACAAAAACTGTTTTAATTCAGGGGAAAAATGGAATTTCACTTACTAATGATTCCAATGTTGCAACAGTAAATGGAGAAAAAGTAGAGCTTGGTTTGCCTGCTAAAGTGATTGACAGTAGAATTTTTGTGCCATTAAGATTTGTAGCAGAGCAAATGGAGTCTGATGTTGAGTGGGATGCGGAAAACTATACAGTAAATATTACTTATAAAAAGGAAGACAGAGTCAACAAGGGTAATGAACATGACAGAGGCGGATTTAAAATTGCAATGGGTGCAGTCGGAGATAGACAGCCGCTTGTTGAAACAGATCCGGAAATAGTATCGGTTATAAATGAAGGTGCTGATAAATTCTCTCAGTTTATCTTTGATGATGAGGAAATAGGTGTTTCACTTGAATACAGCCTTTATATTCCTAAAGACTATGACGAAAGTAAAACATATCCTATGATTATGTATATTCCTGATGCTTCAGGAGCTAGTAAGAGCGCAAAGGATATTGTTGAGCAGTATTATGGTGCCAATATTTGGGTAACTGATGAGGAACAGGCAAAGCATGAAACCTTTGTTCTTGTACCTGCATTTTCTGTTATAGTTGTTGATGATGACTATAATACATCAGAGGAGATTGAAGCTGCCGTAAATCTTATTAAAAACCTTACTGAAGACTACAGTATTGATACGGACAGATTGTATACAACGGGTCAGTCAATGGGCTGTATGACATCTTTATACCTGAACAGTAAATATCCTGATTTGTTTGCAGCTTCCCTGTTTGTTTCGGGACAGTGGGATATTTCAGTGCTGAGCCCGCTTGAAAATAAAAAGTTCTTCTATATAACTGCAGGTGGTGACGGAAATGCTTCAGGCGGACAGGATAAGGTTAAAGCAATGTTTGATGCAGACGGTATTGGATATAGCTACGGCACATGGAATGCTAAGGATTCACAGGAGGATCAGGTTGCTGCTGTACAGGAGCTTATTAATCAGGGATATGATGCTAATATGATTCGCTTTGAAACAGGCAGTGTTTTAACTGAAGGCTCAGGCATGGAGCATAATGCTTCATTTGTTTACGGTTATAAAATTTCTGCGGTAAGAGATTGGCTTTTTGAACAGAAAAAATAATAAATAATATGTAATTTTAATGCAGTGTATAGGTTTAGTTCTCTACACTGCATTTTAGATTTGCTGGAATATAATAAATATTATAAAAAATGGTGGATTTTATTTAAAATTAGTGTTATAATCAATGCGATAATTTTTTTGGGAGGTAACAAATATGTTGACAACTATAAGTACGGAAAAGGCACCGGCAGCTATCGGTCCATATTCACAGGGCATTATTTTAGGAGATATTGTATTTACATCTGGTCAAATTGCAATTAACCCTGTAAATGGCGAGATTGTAGGTACTTCTATTGAGGAGCAGACAGAGCAGGTTATGAAAAATCTACAGGCTATTTTAGCCGAGGCAGGTACAGATATGACCAAGGCTGTAAAGACCACCTGCTTCCTTGCGGAAATGGCTGATTTTGCCAAGTTTAATGAAATTTACGGCAAATATTTTATAACAAAGCCTGCTCGTTCATGTGTGGCGGTAAAGGACTTACCAAAGGGAGTTCTTTGTGAAGTGGAAGTAATTGCAGCAAAGTAAGGAGCAGTAATATGTTAACTTTAGATAAGGTTTATCATGCCGCCTATGTACTTAAAAAGGTAATAAGGGATACGGCTGTTATTCAGGCACCTAATATTAATCCTGAAGCCGATGTATATTTAAAGACGGAAAATTTACAGATAACAGGCTCATTTAAGGTAAGAGGTGCTTATTACAAAATTTCACAGTTAAGTGATGAGGAAAAGGCAAAGGGTGTTATTGCTTGCTCTGCAGGTAACCATGCACAGGGGGTTGCTCTTGGTGCAACTGCAAACGGCATTAAATCTCTTATATGTTTGCCTGACGGTGCGCCCATTTCAAAGGTTGAGGCAACAAAGAAATACGGTGCGGAGGTTTGTCTGGTAAAGGGGGTATATGATGATGCTTATGCAAAGGCTATGGAGCTTAAGGACCAGATGGGATATACCTTTATTCACCCCTTTGATGATATTGACGTTATAGCGGGACAGGGCACAATCGGTCTTGAAATACTTGATCAGCTTCCTGAGCTTGATGCGGTTATCGTACCTATCGGTGGAGGCGGGGGTTTTT
>CALIRN010000023.1 GCA_938042265.1 uncultured Eubacteriaceae bacterium | reverse complement strand
AATGCCCTTGACCTTTCAATGACGGTTTGACCTAAGTTGACATTATTAAATGTCAGCAGAGTTTAACTAATCTACAGCAGGCAGTACTCTGTTATGGTATTACTTTACAGAGTATTGCCTTTTTGGAGGTGCAAAATGAGTTTTATTGAAGTAATGATTAAAGACCTTTGCAACCTTTCTCTTGAAAGCGGGTTCTCTGCCTCTCTGAACAAAACCCTTGCCCAATATAGTTCGGGTACTAACAGTACAATAGTCAATCTTATGAAAGACAGCGTATTTGCAGTTGGTGCAGCTCTTTTGACATTATTTATGCTTATGGAGCTTGTCACTATGGTAAACAGGGCAAACGGCGGAGAAAACGGACTTGGCAGCATTAAACTTCCTGCAAATGTAATGATAAAGTTTGCTGTATTTGCATTTTTGTTTTGTCATATCCCTGCTATCCTTAACGGAATTGAGGCAACAGCGGTAAACTTAGGCAGTTCTATGGTAACTTCAACAAACTTTGGTTTCGGTGTGGGTGTTTCCACCGCACAGGTAAGTGAAATTGCAAATGGAATTGAAAATCTCGATTTTTTCAATAAAATTTTTACTTACATTGTTGTGTTTGTGTGTTGGCTTTTTATCCATATAGTTGAGAGCATAATCAGCATTACAACAGTATTCAGAGTTTTTGAGCTATGGCTTTTGCTGCTGTTTTCACCCATACCACTTGCAACTATAGCATCACAGGAGTTTCGGCAGACTGCTATTAACTTTCTTAAAACCTTTACCGCAGTATCCTTACAGGGTGTTGCCATTATTGCCTGTTTTTTAATATATCAGGCTTTAATGGGAAGTTATGTAAAAAGTTATTCATCGGGTATTGATATATCTGAATTTATCAATTCATTCCTTTTGCAGAATATTCTTTACACTGCTGTTTTGGCGGTATCGGTATTCAGTTCGGGAAAAATAATAAAGCAGATAATGAATGCTGTGTAGGAGGTTATGAAATGTCAATAGAAGTACGAGTACCTGAAGAAATCAAGGAGTATAAGGAAAGCATTATTGCAGGCTTGTCCGTGCGGCAGCTTATTTGCGGCGGAGCAGGTTTGCTTTGCGGTGTTCACATTTTTGCTTTTGAAAAATATAAATATGGACTTGGCAACCTACGCAACAATGGCAGTTACAATCCCTGCCTTTTGTGTTGGGTTCATTAAAAAAGGCGGCTATAACTTTGAAACCTATCTTAAAATACATCTATACACTTTTTTCGTCAAAAGCAAAAGAGGATATGAAACCCATATTGACAGAAACAGCCTGCCAATAGAGGTTGAGCAATACAGACAGGCAGCACAGGCAATAATGGCTGAGGAAAAGGAAAACGAGGATAAAAAGGGAGGAAGAAAACGTGCTGTTCACAAAGAAAAACAAGTTTCGGGAGGATATGCAAAAACAACAAAAACAGAACATGACTTTATTGAAGTCACAGAAAAAAGCATTAAAAGAAAAAGAAAAGCATCGTATAAGAGCATTAAAGCAGCAGCAGGAAGCAATCGAAAGAAAAAATCGGGGCAGGAAGAAAAGACTTAAAGCCGAGGCAGCACCTAAAAGCTGTCAGGATACCATAAGATACAGATATATGTTCCAGAACGGTATATGTCAGACAGGGGATAACTTTTTCTCCAAAACATTGAAGTTTTCGGATATTAATTATCAGGTGGCACAGAGATATGAACAGATTGATATATTTTCAAAATACTGTGAAATCCTCAACTATTTTGACCCTAAGATAAATATTCAGATAACCGTACACAATCGCAGGATTGACAAAGACCAGTTCAAAAGTCAGATGTTCCTGAAAAATGAAAATGACGATAAAGACGGGTTAAGGCAGGAATATAATGAGATGCTTGATAAAAAAGCACTTCAGGGGCAGAACAGCATTATAAGAGAAAAATATATTACCTTTGGCTTAGAGGCTGAAAATTATGACACTGCCTATCCTGCCCTTATGCGTATTGAAACCGATTTAACGGGGCAATTCAAAAGTTTAGGCTGTGATGTAATGAGTATATCGGGGGAGGAAAGGCTTGAACACATCAACAGCATTTTAAATCCGTCAGAACCCTTGAAGTTTGATTATGATTTGCTGACAGGTTCGGGACTTAACACAAAGGATTTTATAGCACCATATTACTTTGACTTTAAGCCAAACAATAAGCAAACCTATTTTGAGTTTGGGGACTACTTCGGACAGGCGCTTATGATAAGGCGGTTTCCCACCGACCTGTCGGATAAGCTGTTAAATGCCTTATCGGAAATACCCTGTAACTCCACCATAAATATTCATTCAAACTCTATGGATAACAGTACGGCAATAGAAATGGTAAAAACCAAACTTGCATTTATGGAACAGGATAAGATGAACAGGCAGCAGAAGCTGATACAGCAAGGCACTGACCCTGATATGATACCACAGCACCTTAAAAGGCATATTGAAGAAACAAACCTTTTGATTGATGATATTCAGAATAAAAATCAAAGACTTTTTCAAGGCTCTGTTCTTGTGTTTACCTCTGCTCTGACAACGGAGGAATTAAGGGAGAATGTTGAAAAGCTAAA
>CALIRN010000022.1 GCA_938042265.1 uncultured Eubacteriaceae bacterium | reverse complement strand
GCTATAAAACCAAACCACCTATATTATAAACCAAAAAGGATACAATCCACGCGGCGGCCGTCTGATAGCCGACCGCAAAAAATGTCCATTTCCAGCTGTTCATCTCCTTATGTATTGTAGTAAAAGCAACCACACAAGGCATATAAAGAAGTATAAATACAAGGTAGCTGTATGCTGATAAAGGTGTAAAATGACTTGTTAATACGTCTGTCACTGCAACGGCAGATGATATGTCGCCTGCTCCGTAAAGTATACCCAGTGTTGATACAACCGCCTCCTTAGCTACAAAGCCCGTAAGCAGAGCAACAGCCGCCCTCCATTCACCAAATCCGCAGGGCTTGAAAACAGGTACAAGCAGTTTGCCCAAAACAGCAAATATACTTTCCGAATTATCCTTAACCATTTTAAATGACAGGTTAAAGCTCTGCAAAAACCATATCACGACAGAGGCAAGCAAAAGTATTGTAAAAGCCTTTACAACAAATTCCTTAGCTTTTTCCCAAACATGGAGAAATATAGTCTTTGCAGAAGGAAATCTATAGTTTGGCAGCTCCATAATAAAGGTTTCTGCCTCTCCCTTAAGAACCGTGCTTTTAAGTATTATACCGCTTAAAAGAGCTATCGCAATGCCCAGCATATAAAGGCTTATTACAACAGCCCCTTTATGTGCGGCAAAAAAAGCACCCGCAAATACTGCGTAAACTGGCATTCTTGCACCACAGCTCATAAATGGAGTAAGTATGATTGTCATACGTCTGTCACGCTCATTTTCAAGGGTACGCGCCGCCATAACAGCAGGTACGGTACAGCCAAAGCCCATAAGCATAGGTACAAAGCTTTTGCCTGAAAGGCCAAAGCCCCTTAACAGCTTATCCATAATAAATGCAGCCCTTGCCATATAGCCGCTGTCCTCCAAAATTGAAAGGAAGGTAAACAACAGTAAAATTTGGGGCAAAAACACAAGCACCATACCAACACCTGCGGCAATACCATCGGCAACAAGACCTACAGTCCAGTCAGCTACCTGATATTTAACCATAAAGCTTCTCAAAGCCTCAACAGCTACCGAATTTACCAGATAATCCATATCATTCGTAAGCCGGCTTCCTATACCGCCAAAGGTAATTTCAAACACCAAAAACATAACACCTAAAAATACAGGTATTGCAAGATATTTATTTGTAACCACCAAATCAATTTTATCAGTTATTGTTAAGTCCTCCGGATTGCGTGTACGCTGAATACACTCCTCTGTCAGCCTTGTTATGTATTTATAACGCAAATCGGCAACGTAAATCTCCCATTCAATATTAAGTTCAGCTTCAGAGTTATGTACCACAAAATCAATAAGCCTGCTTGCTTCCTTTGGCAGGTCAACAGCTTCAATAATTAGCTCATCCTTTTCAAGCAGCTTTATTGCTGAAAACAAAGTAATATCTTTGCCGTATTGGGCAGCAATCCTGCGTATCTC
>CALIRN010000021.1 GCA_938042265.1 uncultured Eubacteriaceae bacterium | reverse complement strand
CATCAAGCAGAGTAACCTGCACCTTATCTTCTTTTTTTATGGCAAGCCTTAAAACGCCGTTATATTCATTCATACAGGCATTATCCGGTATATCCCCAAGGGTAAAGCCCGCTGCAGAATATTTAATGCTGCCGTCATCAAGCGCCAACCTGTACATTGAGGTACCTGTTACCGAAGCTGCCGCAATATAAAGGCTGCTGCCTGTCAGTGAATAATTATCTCCGCAGCCAAGAATAGTATACACATTAAGTGCTCTGCCCATATCCCTTATATTAAAGCCCAGTATTGAGGTATATGCCTTATCTGCCATTTCAGGTACATAGCGTACCTCTGACAGACTTTTGCTTTCACCCACGGCAGAGTTTGCGCTGTCATAACAGGCAGGCATATCAAAACTGTCCGCGTTTTCCGCCTCCTTTTTTACAAAAAGGTAAACTGTATCCTCCTTTTTGCAGGCCTGTGAATAGCTGCCCTCAGCACCAATCTGTCTTGTAATTACGGGCTTTGACTTATCAGTAATATCATACACAACTATTGTACAGCCACTGAAATCAGAGGAATTGTCTGCCAGTGCAATACCCTCGCCTATAACCGATACATAATTTCCGTCAACATAAATACCATATATTTTGGACAGATCAATCTCAGTACTGCTTATTGTTTCAGGTCTTTCACCTATGGTTGCAATATTAAGGCTGTTATCCCTTATAAAGTATATATAACTTCCGTCCGTTCTTAAATAGGAGGGAGTATCAATACCCGTTGCATCAAGTCCCAGTGTACTTACGGGACTCTCCTCCTTTTGGATGCCGATTGTTTCGCCTATCGTATTAAAAATGTTTACCGCACCGCTTCCCAGCAACTCCTCAAGCTTCTGCTGCTCATCAACAGATGGGAGATTATTTACCTGAGGCTCAACCTCTGCAGTAAAACCGCTTACCTCATTATCCTTAAGATTAAGCTCACGGTCACTTAAAAGCGCCATACTGTCATAAATTGAAAGCTGCTTGTCAAAGCCCTCTGCAAAGCCGTCAAGAGAAATATATGCACAGTCATTTCTAAACTCAATATAGCCCTTTGTTTCCAAAGTTTTTTCCTTAGAGGCAGATACAAGCGTAATTACACCATTTTTACCGTCAACAACCATAGCCTTATTGTTAAGTCTGACCGTTGCCGAATTTCTGCTTTCATCAGAGCTTACAACCGCACCAAAGGCCTCCTTGAAAAAGTCGATTGGTACAAGAGCTACTTTCTCCTCAATAACAGGCACACAGGCTGCCTTTTCATTGTTGACAAGCTTCTGCTTTTGCTTAACAAGCATAACGGGACTTCTGTCATAAAGTACAACACAATCGCTTAAAATGTCACTGTATCTGACACTGTCCTTAAGCGGCTCCGTTGAAACGTTATTATTCCTGTTATTATTCAACTGTATAACCAGCACTACTGCCAGCAATACAAAGTATACCAGCACAATATTTATAATAAGCTTATTTTTCATCACTTTACCTCATTGGCAGGCATCTTTATACCCTGCCTTAACCGTAAATATATGGATATGGGTTGGTATGCTTACCGTTTATACGTATCTCAAAATGAAGATGTACACCTGTTGAATATCCTGTTGTACCTGCCTTTGAGATAACCTGTCCCTTCTGAACTGACTGCCCCACACTTACAAGTATAGCATTATTATGTGCATAAAGAGTGGAATATCCGCCACCATGGTCTATTATTACACATTTACCGTAGCCACCTCTGTTACCTGCGTAAATAACAGTACCGCTTGCCGCTGCAACAATATCCGTATTTAAGGTTGCCTTAAGGTCAAGCCCCGTATGGAACTCGCTTCTGCCGCTTATAGGCGAGGAACGGTAGCCATATCCCGAATTGGGCTTATAGCCTGAATAAGCAGGCACGGGATACATAAACTGACCGCTTGATGCCGCATATACCTTTCCGGCAGAAGATGATGAAGATTTGCCTGAAGACGATGAACTGCTCTGATTAGCCTTTGCAGCCGCCTCATTAATAAGCTTCTGTACCTCGTTATCTTGATTTTGTAAATCTTTAATTTGCTGTTCATAGGTATTTACATCGGCATTAAGCTGCTTTACAATTTCATTTTTAGCCGCAATGCTTTTATCAAGCGCAGATTTTTTTGCCTTTTGCTGATCCTCCAGAGCTTCAAGATTTTTCTTGTCCTCTGTAATTGTCTTTACATTTGTTGCAATTATTGTTTCATTTTTCTCATAGTCTTTAAGGAGCGCATTGTCATACTCCATTAACTTGTTTACATACTCAACCCTTTTAAGGAAATCGCTGAAGCCGTCAGCCTCCAACAACACATCCATATATCCCGTGCTTCCGTTTTCATACATAACCCTGATACGCTTTTTTAGGCTTTCATATTGATTTTCTCTGTCAACAATAGCCTGCTTAAGCTCCTCCTGGCTTATATTAAGTCTGTTGGTAGTTTCCTCCAGGTCGTTTGAAATAACGTCAAGCTCACTTTGTACCTGATTAAGCTGTGAGTCAAGCTGTTCAAGCTCTGCAAGGGCGTCCTTCTGCTTGTCCTTTGTGGCATTAAGGCTGTTCTGTGCAGCAGTAATCCTACTTTTAATGCTTGAGCGCTCCTGATTAAGCTGGCTGGCTGTTTTTGCTCCATAAGTACCGGTAAGACCTATGGACATAATAAGTACAGTACTTATTATAGGTACTGCAATTTTCTTTAATTTCAAAATAATTCACTTCCTAAAATTTGCTAAATAAAATACGGCATTCATAAAGTGACAGCCACTCTGCCACCTTATGAATACCGCCCCAAAAGGGGGCGGTAACCAAAAGGCTTATTTATCAGCCTTTTAAGATTATACGTTAAGGTGCTTTTCAAGAGAATTGATACTGCCTATTGCACCAAGCACTATACCTATTACAAGAGCAACAGGTACGATTGTATAGAAAATATCCGATGCAGTTTTAAGCCGTGCGATTGACTGCAAAAGAGGAAATCCGTTTATAAAATCCACAATCCCGCCATATCCTATCCAACATATTACACATGGGATAACAGCGCCTATAAGACCAATTACAATACCCTCAATAACAAAAGGCCAGCGGATAAACCAGTCTGTTGCACCCACATACTTCATAATATTTATCTCATTTTTACGTATAAACACCGTAAGCTTAATGGTATTCATAATAATACCTACGGAAATAACACACAGTACACCAATAAGAACAAGGCTGCATATACGTACAATAATATTAATTGTAACAAGCATATCCGTAATTTCCTTAAGATGCTTAATTTTTTCAATACCACGGAAAACATAACCTGCATCACCAATTTCAGGCTGTGCCTCGCCCTGAGTTGTAAGCTCAACAATTCCCTCGTCAACTACAACGGGTACAACCGCTCCCGCCTCATTGGTAACAGGCTCGGTGGTTTCCTCAGTTTCCGCTTCGGAAGCCTCCTGATGTATATCCTCTGACAGTGTTTTTTCAAAATCAAGCTGAATTTTCTCCAATTCCTTTATAACTGCCGATTGGTTTGAAATATCATCCACCTTTATATCAAAGGAACGGGGCAGCGGATTGTCATCTCTTAACCCCTCCAGAGCATCGGCATCAAACATACCCTTTGCCTGATCTAAAGCATCATCCTTGGAATAATATTTAACCTCCGTAACGTGAGGTATTTGCTTAATCTGCTGTTCAACCTCCGCAATACGGCTTTCATCAGGTTCCTCGCCGAACATTACGGAGATACCCACATTGGACTCAATCTGTTCAAGCACATAGTCAATATTGACAGCCATGCAAAGCGAAATAATTACTATAAAAATACAGGCACTTACTACTGCTATTGAAGCAAGACTCATAAGTCCGTTTTTAAATATACCCCTGATACCCTCGTTAATATGGTATCTAAGTGTCCTAAGCTTCATCGTCGTAACCGCCTTCCCTTACATCTCTGAGTACAACGCCCTTCTGCATTGTAACAACTCTTTTCTGCATACGGTCTACAATATCCTTTGCATGGGTAGCCATAACAACGGTAGTGCCTCTTAAGTTAATATCCTGCAAAAGCTCCATAATCTCCCATGCAGTATCAGGGTCAAGGTTACCTGTAGGCTCGTCCGCAAGCAGAATAGGCGGCTTGTTTATAATTGCTCTTGCAAGGGCAACCCTCTGCTGCTCACCGCCAGAAAGCTGGTTAGGATAAGCCTTTGCCTTTTTGCTAAGCCCAACAAGGGATAAAACCTGAGGCACAGTTCTACGGATAATCTTAGGACTTGCCTCAACTATCTGCATTGCAAAAGCAACGTTTTCATATACAGTTTTTGAAGGCAACAATCTGAAGTCCTGAAATACTACCCCAACCTTACGCCTAAGATAAGGCACTTCCTTTCTTTTAAGGGTAGTAATATCCATACCATCTATAATAAGTGAACCGCTTGTAGGGTCAACCTCCTTAAGTAGCATTTTTATAAATGTAGACTTGCCTGAGCCTGAACTACCCACCACAAATACAAACTCACCCTTGTCGATGTTAAGTGACACATCCTTGAGGGCAATGGCACCGTTATCCTCATAAACCTTGGTTACATGTTCAAGTGTAATCAAATAAACAACTTCCTTCCATATGTAAACAGAATACTTACCTGTAAATTTCCTTAATACTCTACTGTATAGAATACATCAAATCCGACTAAAAATCAACTTAAGATTTTATTAAAACCTAAATTTCTACAATCTGATAAATTAAAATATTTTTTTGTTTATATTACGCTAAAATTTTTTAAAATACATAACCTGATTTAAAACAAAGGCATAAAATAAAATTCAGCCTCAAAGCAAAGTCTTAAGAGTGCGGTTTTCTTTAATATCAAATATCAATTACTGTTAAATTACATTTATATCGAAACAATATACAATTATTACATTATAAATATTTGTAATATCCTATATGATTAACCTGTACTCAAAACACATGGTGAATGAGATAATAATTGTGTCAATTTTAAAAAAATAATTTAGTCAAGATCTATATTGTAAACGTATGGAACCTGATTTAAGTCAGGAAAAAATGTCTGAAATATGCTATATATTCCGAAGACAATATACGGATTTGTGAAACGGACTGCGCCTGCCTTTATTTAAAACCCTTGTAGGCATTATAACCGCAACCAATCCTGATTTTAATAAATATGTATATATTGGGGAAAACACGATTATAATCCGTTGTCCATAGATAATATTACCTAAAAATTTTTATAAAACCATATATACGCCAAAACTGCTTACTTTGATTTATCCAAAAGCAGCTTAAATGCCTTAAAAATCATTAATAATTTAAAAACAGATTTTTGTTAAAGCCCATTTAACTGCAAAAACCGTCTGTAACACGGTGCATTACAGACGGTTAATTTAATTTAATTTAATTAACTTCTTGGAAACTTAATAGCTGCCTGAGCTGCCGCAAGCCTTGCAATAGGCACTCTGAATGGTGAACAGGATACATAGTTAAGACCAATTTTGTGGCAGAACTCAACGGAAGCAGGGTCACCGCCATGCTCACCGCAGATACCCAGCATTATATCAGGTCTTGTCTGCTTACCAAGCTTAACAGCCATTTCCATAAGGCGTCCAACACCTGTTTGGTCAAGTCTTGCAAACGGATCAGACTCATAGATGCTGTTTGCGTAATAAGCATCAAGGAACTTACCTGCATCATCTCTCGAAAAACCAAAAGTCATCTGTGTAAGGTCATTTGTGCCAAATGAGAAGAACTCTGCCTGCTCTGCAATCTTATCCGCAGTAAGAGCCGCACGCGGAATTTCAATCATGGTACCAACCTTGTACTTAAGGTCAACACCCTCAGCCTTAATAATCTCATCAGCCGTTGAGGTAACCGTCTTTTTAACAAAAGCAAGCTCCTTAACCTCACCTACAAGAGGAATCATAATTTCAGGTTCAATATTCCACTCAGGATGAACTTTGCTTACATTAATTGCAGCCTTAATAACTGCCGTTGTCTGCATCTTTGCAACCTCAGGATATGTAACTGCAAGACGGCAGCCTCTGTGTCCCATCATTGGGTTAAACTCATGAAGTGAAGCAATAATATTTTTAATTTCAAACACTGTTTTGCCTTGTGCCTGTGCAAGCTGTTCAATATCAGCTTCTTCAGTAGGCACAAACTCATGAAGAGGAGGATCAAGGAAACGGATATTAACATGCTTACCCTCCATTGCCTCATAGAGCTTCTCAAAATCGCCCTGCTGCATTGGCTCAAGCTTTGCAAGCGCAGCCTCTCTCTGCTCAACACTATCGGAGCAAATCATCTCTCTGATGGCTGAAATTCTGTCAGGGTCAAAGAACATATGCTCTGTACGGCAAAGACCGATACCCTCTGCGCCAAAATCGGCAGCCTGCTTTGCATCTCTTGGAGTATCCGCATTTGTTCTTACTTCAAGCACACGATACTTGTCAGCCCATGCCATAATTCTGCCAAACTCACCGCTGATGGTTGCATCAACGGTAGGAATTGCCTCACCGTAAATATTACCTGTTGAGCCGTCAAGGGAAATCCAGTCGCCCTCTTTATATACAACACCGTTTAATTCAAAACGCTTGTTTTCTTCATCCATATTAATAGCACCGCAGCCTGATACGCAACAGGTACCCATACCTCTTGCAACAACTGCCGCATGAGAGGTCATACCGCCTCTGACGGTAAGCACGCCCTGTGCATAATGCATACCCTCAATATCCTCCGGAGAGGTTTCAAGTCTTACAAGCACAACCTTTTCACCAAGCTTACCCTGTTCAACGGCATCTGCCGCCTCAAACACAATTTTACCGCAGGCAGCACCCGGTGAAGCACCAAGGCCTTTGCCCATAGGTTCTGCAGCTTTTAATGCAGCAGCGTCAAACTGCGGATGGAGCAGTGTGTCAAGGTTACGAGGATCGATCATTGCAACAGCCTCTTCCTCTGTTCTCATTCCTTCATCTACAAGATCAC
>CALIRN010000020.1 GCA_938042265.1 uncultured Eubacteriaceae bacterium | reverse complement strand
CCCCCCCGCCTGCGCCATAGCCTCAATAATAAGTACGCCCGGCATAACAGGCTCCTGAGGAAAATGTCCGTTAAAGAATTCCTCATTTGCGGTAAGGTTTTTATATGCAACTACCTTCTGACCCTCAACAAGCTCCTCAACCCTGTCAATAAGCAAAAACGGATATCTGTGAGGAATAATAGCCTTTATATCGTTAACATACAGCATTTATCAGCCCTCCCATTTTTTAAGGCAAAGTACCGCATTGTGACCGCCAAAGCCAAGAGTATTTGAAAGAGCGTACTTAATCTCTCTCTCAACACCCGTGTTTGTTGTGTAGTTCAAATCGCACTCCTCATCAGGCACCTGATAGCCGATTGTAGGAGGTACAAAGCTGTTGTTCATGGCAAGCACACAGGCAATAGTCTCAACTGCACCTGTTGCACCCAAAAGATGACCTGTCATTGACTTGGTGGAGCTGATATTAATGCCTCTTGCAGTATCCTCACCAAAAGCAAGCTTGATAGCTGCTGTTTCATTAGCGTCATTTACAGCCGTACTTGTACCGTGGGCATTAATATAATCAACATCCTTTTTATCCACGTTACCCTCTGCCATTGCAGCGACCATAGCCTTTGCCGGTCCTTCAACCGTAGGGCTTGTAATATGGTGGGCATCACAGGTTGAGCCGTAGCCAACAACCTCTGCAAGGATTTTTGCCCCTCTTTCCTGAGCACTTTCAAGGCTTTCCATAAATACAACACCTGCACCCTCACCCATAACAAAACCACCTCTCTCCTTATCAAAAGGAGTAGATGCTCTTTTTGGATCCTCGCTGGTGGAAAGCGCCTTAAGGGCAGCAAAGCCGCCGATGCCCAGCTCACAAACCGATGCCTCGGCACCGCCTGCAAGGATATAGTCCGTATAGCCGTGCTTAATGTTTCTGTAAGCCTCGCCTATACAGTTTGTAGAGGTTGCGCAGGCAGTCACCACATCAATACAGGTACCCCTTGCATTAAACTTGATTGCTACATTGCCTGCCGCCATATTGCCTATAGCCATAGGTATAAACATAGGCCCTATTCTGCCTACGCCCTTATCGTGCATCTTTATTGCCTGCTCCTCAATGGTACAGAGACCGCCGATACCGCTGCCTATCATTATGCCAAAGCGATCATGATCAATTTCCTCAAGGTTAATTCCGCTGGACTCAACTGCCTCTGTAGCCGCTGCAATAGCGTAAAGGCTGTATTTATCCATACGTTTAACCTCTTTTTTATCAACGGCAACGGTTGGGTCAAAATCCTTAAGCTCGCCTGCCACCTTTGCCTTACACTCGGAAGCATCAAAGCTCTTGATAAAATCAATACCGCATCTGCCACTTTTAAGTCCATCCCAAAATTCATTAATATTATTACCGATAGGCGTTACCGCGCCCATACCGGTTATAACAACACGTCTTTCCATTTTTGTCCTCCTTGATGATTAGAAGTTCTGTTACAGCTTACATAACCATACCGCCGTCAACGGTAATAACCTGACCTGTAATATATTTTGCCTTTGCCAGGAATACTGCAGTTTCCGCAATTTCCTCAGGTGTACCCATTCTTTTAAGAGGGATATTTGCAAGGATATTTTCCTTAACCTTATCGCTTAAAACCGCTGTCATATCCGTTTCAATAAAGCCCGGGGCAATTGCGTTACAGGTAATGCCCCTTGCAGAAAGCTCCTTTGCCGCAGATTTGGTAATACCGATTACGCCTGCCTTTGCTGCCGCATAATTAGCCTGTCCCGCATTACCGATAAGACCGATTACACTGCTCATATTTATAATGGTACCGCTTTTTTGCTTAAGCATAACCTTACTTGTGTGCTTAACCATATTAAAGCAACCTTTTAAATTTGTATTTATAACCGCATCAAAATCCTCGGCGCTCATACGCATAAGGAGAGTATCTCTTGTTATGCCTGCATTATTTACTACCACATCAACACTGCCAAATGCCTCCTTAGCGGCTTCTACCAGCTTTTCCGCCTCCTCAAAGCTGCTTACGTCCGCCTGAACGGCAAGACACTTAACACCCTCTGCCTCAATTGCCTTAACCGTTTCATCAGGTTGGGTTGAACGGTAGTTTACAACTACATTGGCACCCTCTTTTGCAAAGGCTGTGGCAACGGCTCTGCCTATCCCCTTGGCTGCACCTGTCACAATAACTGTTTTATCCTTTAACATAATTACAATCCCAGCCCTTCACAAATTTTATCAAGAGTTTTAATATCCTCAACATTATATACGGCAACCTCTCTGCTTACCTTTTTAACAAAGGATGCAAGAGTTTTGCCCGGTCCAAGCTCCACAAAGGTATCAACACCCAGCTCAATCATCTTTCTTACTGACTGCTCCCACTTTACGGGGCTCATAACCTGCTTTGTAAGGATATTAATTACCTCGGATTTATCACCGACAACCTCTGCAGTAAGGTTAGTAACAACGGGCACATTAAAATCCTTTAAATTAATTTTTTGAAGCTCCTCATTAAGCTTATCGGACGCAGGTTTTAAAAGGGAGGTATGGAAGGGACCGCTTACATTAAGCATAACGGCACGCTTTGCTCCCAGCTCGGCAACAATTTCAGCCGCCTTTTCAACTGCTGCCTTGTCACCTGCCATAACAATCTGACCGGGACAATTGTAGTTTGCAATCATACATCTGCCGATTTCCTTAACGCTGTCACAAGCCTGCTGTATTTTGTCCGCATCAAGGTTAAGTACGGCACACATACCGCCTTCACCTGCAGGAACAGCCTCTGTCATGTAACGGCCTCTTTTTCTTACAAGGCATACAGCCTCCTCAAAATCCATAACGCCCGCCTCAACAAGTGCGGAATACTCACCAAGGCTGAGTCCTGCGGCATAATCGCACTTAAGCCCCTTTTCCTTCATAAGTTCGGCAACTGCCGTACTCATGGTTAAAAGTGCAGGCTGTGTATACTCTGTCTGATTTAATCTTTCATCCTCACCAAAGCAGATATCGGTAATTTTAAATCCAAGCGCCTTATCTGCACTGTCAAATACATTTTTTACACAATCAAAATTATCATAAAGCTCCCTGCCCATACCTGCATACTGAGAGCCCTGACCGCTGAAAATAAATGCTGTTTTCATAATTTATACCTTTCCCTTAGTCAATGCCGCCTGTAAGTGTATTAAATCCGTTCATAATATCCTCAAGGATTTCCTTACAGCTTTCCTCCTTTTTAACCATACCCGCAATCTGACCGCTCATTACTGAGCCGTGGTCCATATCTCCCTGTTTAACGGATTTTTGTAGAGCACCTCTGCCAAGCATATCAAAACGTTCAAGGTCGGGAGTTTCCTTACCTATTTCTTCCTTTTCCGCAGCAAGGAAGCTGTTTGCAAGCTGATTTTTAAGTACTCTTACGGGATGTCCCGTAATATTTCCTGTAACTACCGTATCAAGGTCCTTTGCCTTAAGAATTTTATTTTTATAGTTCTGATGAACCGTACACTCATTTGCAACAAGGAAGCGTGTACCTATCTGCACACCCTCTGCACCAAGCATAAAGCCTGCCGCCATACCTCTGCCGTCGGCAATACCTCCTGCCGCAAGCACGGGGATACTTACAGCGTCAACAACCTGAGGCACAAGAGACATTGTTGTAAGCTTGCCTATGTGTCCTCCACTTTCCATACCTTCGGCAATGACAGCGTCACATCCGATTTTTTCCATTTTCTTGGCGTGTGCAACACTTGGCACAACAGGGATAAGATGAATACCGTTTGCCTTAAACTTTTCCATATATTTTGAAGGATTGCCTGCTCCGGTTGTAAGCACCTTTACACCCTCCTCACAGACCATATCTACAATTTCCTCAACAAATGGGGATAAAAGCATAATATTTACACCAAAAGGCTTGTCTGTAAGCTCTCTGCACTTTCTGATTTCCTCTCTTACAACATCTGCAGGAGCGTTGCCTGCCGCAATTATACCAAGACCTCCTGCCTCAGATACGGCTGAGGCTAAGCTTGCATCAGCAATCCATGCCATAGCTCCCTGAAATATAGGGTACCTGATACCTAACATTTCGCATAATCTGGTTTTCATCATTTCACCAATTACCTTTCTCGTTTATCCATAATTTCGTAATAATAAATAACATTTTTTGTTATATACGTAAAATAAGTTAAAGCGTTTACCATTTATTGCAGGTTTTTATCAATTATACCATATACTCAGGTAAAACAAAGCTGCAAGCCTTGTTTTCACCGGTTATGGTACTAAATAGGTCGGTTTTACGACCTGTGAGTATATAATCAAAAGCAAAGCTTTTGCGGAGAATTAGCCATAAGGCTAAGACTCCCAAACACGTATGTGTTTATTGTACCATAAATAATACTATATTTCAATAATAGCACTGCCCCAGGTCAAACCACCGCCAAAGCCTGTGACAACAACCTTCTGTCCCGTCTTTAAAAGCCCCTCGCTGCTCATCTGTGCCAAAGCCATTGGTATAGAGGCAGCGGAAGTATTACCAAACTGAGCAATATTCATATAAAATTTATCAATAGGCATACCCAGCTTCTTAGCCACTACCTCAACAATACGTGAGTTTGCCTGATGCGGTACTATCCAGTCAATATCCTCTGCTGTAAGCCCTGCCTGTTCAAGCAGAAGCTTAACGCTTGATGGTACCTTGCGCGTAGCAAAATTAAATATTGTTCTGCCGTCCATTTCAAGATAATGCCTGTCCTCCCCCTGTGGTTTTGAAAAAGCATTTCTGACCCTGGTTTCACCGCCTGTAAGCTGTAAGCCGAGGCTTCCGTCAGAGTGCATATCCTCTGCAATATAGCAATTTTTTTCACTTCTTGACATAATAACACCGCCTGCGCCGTCACCAAAAAGCACACAGGTGGACCTGTCCTCCCAGTTTACAATTTTTGAAAGGGTTTCAGCCCCAATAACAATGGCATTTTTACACATACCCGATTTTATGTACTTATCTGCAACGCTTGCAGCAAATACAAAGCCGGAGCAGGCTGCGCTTATATCAAAAGCAAATGCATTTACCGCACCTACAGCATCCTGCACAAGACAGGCAGTACTGGGTGTTGCAAAATCAGGTGTAATTGTTGCAACAATAATCAAATCTATACTTTCGGGAGTTAAACCGCTTTTTACAAGCAGACCCTCAGCCACCTTAATACACAGCTGTGAGGTGTTTTCTCCCTGGGAAATTCGTCTTTCACGTATACCTGTACGGGTTGAAATCCACTCATCATTTGTTTCAACCAGCTTAGACAGGTCGTCATTAGTAACAGCCCTTTGTGGTGCATAGCTGTCAAAAGCAATAAATTCTGTACCAAACATTGTATATCTCCTTAATGCTGTCAAATCACTTTCATTTAGATGCCGACAGCCTTTTATTGTTTTCCGTAAAAAATCTGCTAAGCTTTGTAAGCGAGTTTTTAAAAATTTCCGCCTCGTTTTCACTAAGCTCCAGCACGGCGGATTTAACCATTTCTCTATGGAATTTGCCGTGAGCTGCCAGCAGCGCCTCGCCCTTTTGCGTAGGGCTTAATATCACCCTGCGTCTGTCACGCACATCACGGCTTCGTATCACGTAGCCTTTTTTTACAAGGTTGGCAACACTGACTGTAAGAGTACCCACAGTAATATCCAGCTTATCCGCAACTGCGGACATGGTTTTGTCACCATACAGTTTAATAGCCTCAACGGTATGGGCTTCCGTAGTTGTTATATCCTCAAATCCCGCCGCCCTCAGGGCATTATGCTCAATCTTGACAATATCTTTAAAAACTTCAACAAACAGCTTATTTACGGTGTCAAGGGTATTATTGTTTTCGCCTGCGCTGTTCATAAATCCTCCTTCCGGCTTGTCTGCAAAGCTTTGATAATCAAAGTATATAGGATTTCAGCCAAAAAGTCAATACCTGCCGAAAAGCAGTATATTGCATATAACGACAAACAGAGCTAAATAAGCGGGCATTAATTGAGCACCCGGTTTAATCAGGCATTCCATAGCTAATTTTCTGCAATATATACGCAAAAAAACACCCCCTCAGAGAGGGGGTGCAAAAATCAAATTTTTTAACCAGAGCTTTTAAGAATTACTCAGCCTCAGTTGTAGTCTCAGTATCGTCCTCTGCTGTAGTATCCTCAGCAGTAGTCTCTTCTGAAGTCTCATCCTCAGCAGTTTCTGTAGTCTCTTCTGTTGTTTCCTCAACCTCAGTAGTTGCCTCTGCAGCAGCTTCCTCAGCCATATCTACAACATAGTCATAAACCTTATCAATCATAACAGCCATCTGAGCTCTTGTGATATATACCTTAGGCTCAAGGTTTGTACCTGTACCTGTAGCAATACCAGCCTCAGTAAGGAATGCTACGTATGGCTTTGACCACCAGGAAATGTTGTCCTTATCAGCATACTTGTCAAGTACAGACTCGCTTGCTGTGATGTCAACACCAAGGAACTTGAATGTCTGAGCAACAAGAACCATCATTTCTTCTCTTGTACAATACTTCTCAGGACCGAATGTACCGTCGCCGTAACCCTCAACAATACCAGCCTCGTAACCAAGACCTACAGCATTGTAGTAGTACTTGCCAGCATAAACATCTGTGAAGTTTGTAGAAGGTGTACCTGTAATACCAAGAGTATTAACAATCATGATTACAAAGTCAGCTCTCTTGCTGTATGCATCAGGAGCAAACTCGCTTGAAGATACACCGTTAACGATACCAAGCTTAGCAAGCTTGTTAATAGCATCTACAGCCCATGGACGAGATGAGATGTCTGTAAAGTTAACTCTGTTAGTAACATTGTTTACAGGAGGAGCGATAACTACTTCCTTACCGTCCTTACCGGTTACTGTAAAGCTCTTTGTTGTCTTAGTAGTAACCTCTGTTCTCTCACTGGTTGTTCTCTCAGTTTCATCATCTGTCTTAGTTGATGACGCCTTGTTGGAAGCGCTGCCGCCGCCGCCACCGCCTGAAGTTCTCTTCTTAGTAGTGGTTTCAGTATCCTTTGTAGTTGTCTCTGTTGAGCTTTCATCTACTGTAGTAGCTTCTGTTGTTGCCTCTGTAGACTCTGTAGGAGCCTCTGTTGAAGTCTCTGTAGGAGCCTCTGTTGTTGTTTCTGTTGAAGTCTCTGTAGAAGTTTCCTCCTCTACATCACCAATCCAGATGTTGCCTGCAAGAGCTGCGCAAACCATCTTTGTTGTTGCTGTAGGTCTTGAGTTGAAACCGTCTACGCGGCTTGATGTAACATCAACAGCAATCTGTGTGTCACCCTTGCCGATTACTTCAAATGTAAGAGCAACTAATGTACCGCTCTTAGTAGCAGTCATAAGAGTCTTACCATCAGCCTCAGCTGTGCCGATGTAGTTAGCAAACTTAACCTTACCAAGCTCTGCACAAGTCTTTACGCCATCTGCATTAACATCGGTATAGTCAATATCATCAGCCTGTGGCTGAAGGGCAATACTACCGTTGATCTTGTTCTCATCATAAAGAGGAGTTGGGATCTCCATAGTACCAATCTTCTGTGTATATGTTACAAATGTAGATAAGTCAGATGCAGGAACTACGCCTGTCATCTTAACAACAGCAGGATCATAAGTTACAAAGAATGTGTAATTGTTAAGACCCTCTGTGTTCTCAAGGTTAGATACATCAAGATTTACAGTAAATGTCTTGTTTGTCTCATAGTCAACTACGTTCTGACCGTTCTGTGCAACTGCAGCAGGAGCTACAGGCTTTACAAGTACTGTATCGGAAGGATAAGTAACATCCTCTGTAGTTGTTTCTGTTGTAGCATCAGTTGAAGTCTCAGTTGTTGTAACCTCTGTTGATGTCTCAACTGTAGTAATTTCAGTTGATGTCTCTGTTGTATCAGGCTCGCCGCCCTCAACAACTACTGTAATAGCATTAACTGTTGTGTTTCTGCCTGTCTTCTTAGCGAACTTAATCATAGAAATACCGCCTGTGAAGTCATCAGTTGCACTGCAGTCCTTTGTTGTAACTGTACCGTTTAAGTCAGTTGTAACAATACCTGTTGCTGTGTCAACGGTAAACTTAACTGTATTGTCACCAATAATTAAGTTGCCTGCAGGTGTCTCAGTGTCACCGTCTGTCTTTGTAACATAAGCTGCACCGTCCATAATTCTGATACCTGCATTGTAGTCAACGCCGCTTTCTGCGTTACGAAGTACAAGAAGGTTGCCGTTCTTGCTGATTTCATCAGTATTGAAGTTAATCTCTACTGATACAACACCTGTATACACACCGTCAAGCTGATATTTAACATCAGCGTCTGCGCCTACAGTGAAAGGAATACCCTCTGTCTGTGGGAATGTGCCACCTTTTATAGGAGCCTCTGTTGGAGCTTCTGTTGAAGACTCTGTAGGAGCCTCTGTAGAGGTCTCGGTAGGAGCTTCTGTAGAGGTCTCTGTTGAAGTCTCGGTAGAAGTCTCGGTTGTGTCAACCTCGCCGCCCTCAGATGTTACATTAATAGCATTAACTGTTGTGTTTCTGCCTGTCTTCTTAGCAAACTTAATCATAGAGATACCGGCTGTAAGGTCATCTGTTGCGCTGATGTCCTTATGTGACTCTGTACCGTTTAATGTAGTGTCAACAGAACCTGTTGCCGTATCAACCACAAACTTAAGTGTGTTGTCACCAATGATTAAGTTACCTGCAGGTGTCTCGTAGTCGCCGTCTGTCTTTGTAACATAAGCTGCACCGTCCATAATTCTGATACCTGCATTGTAGTCAACGCCGCTTTCTGCGTTACGAAGTACAAGTAAGTTACCGTTCTTTGAAATCTCATCAGTATTGAAATCAATCTCAACTGTAACCTTACCTGTGTAAACCTGGTCAAATTCGAACTTAACGTCCGCATCTGCGCCTACTGTAATAGGCAGACCAGTCTGCTGTGCTGCCGCAACCATTGAAATGTTGCTTACAACACTTGATGTAAGTACCATAGTTGCTGCTAAAATGGCGCTTACAAATCTTTTTGTTGATTTTCTCAATTTACTTCCTCCTTTTTTAATTTGTAAATTAAAAATATTTTAATAAGCGGAAATGTGCATAAAAAATCCCCTAAAAAAATATTCTTTCAACTTGAATTATATAGTCTTTTCCCAAAAAAGTCAATTTGATTTTTTTAAAAAAAATGTTTTTTTCGGGCTTGCAGCTACCATAACAAATGATTTTTTTTAATTTTGTAACATAAACGTAACCTTATTTCGGCAAATTATACAATTAAACAGCCATTTATTGTGCATAATGACTATGTTTTAAGACTCGGCGTCCTTATTTAATCGCTAATTAAGTAAATATGTACAAATTTTCACAATTTCTTATGTGCACAAGTGAATTTTAGTATAGTTTTTACAATATTTAGAATAATTGTATTGTTTTATTCCTAAATACAGTATGACCTATGTTTTTGTTGCCTAATTTTTTCCTTAATGATAAAATAATATACAGAGTTGTTTTAGACAGCAAGCTACAGTATAAAAAACGGAGGTTTATTTATGGGCAAAAAAGCTTTAATTGATGCCGCTATGGGCAGAATTCCCTGTGACCTTGTACTGAAAAATGCCAATATAATTGACGTTTTGGGTCATACAATAAAAAAAGGCAGTATTTTTATTAAGGATGGCTTTATTGTTTGCTGCGGTAATTATGATTTGCATGCGGATAAAACCGTAGACCTTAACGGCAAATTTGCCGCGCCTGCCTTTATTGATGCACACGTACACATTGAGTCATCAATGCTCACGCCCTCACAGTATGCAAAGCTGGTTATTCCAAAGGGAGTCGGTACAATAATTGCGGACCCTCACGAAATTGCCAATGTCTGCGGTGAGGCAGGGCTTGACTTTATGCGCAAAGATACATCTCTTCTTAATGTTCATTATATGCTGCCGTCCTGTGTACCTGCAACAGACTTTGACAGCAGCGGCGCCAGACTTGACTCTGAATTATGCACCCGTCTTTGGAACAAAGGCACATTTCTCGGTCTTGGTGAAATGATGAACTATCCCGGTGTGGTATTTTGCGATGATGATGTTATGAACAAGCTTGACCTTACGGACAAAATTGACGGTCATATTCCTATGGTAAGCGGCAGGGAGCTTCAGGCGTATATCTGTGGTGGAATTGCCAACGACCACGAATGCTCAACGGCTGAGGAAGCACTGGAAAAGGTCGGCCTTGGTCTTAATATCTACATTAGAGAGGGTACGGGTGCCAAAAATCTTGAGGAGCTTATTAAGGCCGTTAATCCTTATAATATGTCGCACTTTGCATTCTGCACCGATGACAAGCATATTGACGATATTGTAAAAGAGGGCACAATCTCCCACTGCATTTCCAAGGCTATCGGTCTGGGTATGGAGCCTGTTACGGCATTTACTCTTGGCTCATATAATGCGGCACGGTTTTACGGACTTAATAAACTGGGCGCAATTGCTCCCGGTTATGCAGCAGATTTAGTTATTATGTCCGAGCCTAATCCTGCTCCCCAAAATATTGTATCCGTTTATCTTAAAGGAAATGAATATACCGAGGATAATTCTCCATCTTCCGCCGATATTAGCTCCGTAAGCGAAACGGTGCATATGAAAAGTGTTAACGCTAAAGCAATGATACCTGTCTTTTCCAAGGATATACCCGTAATTGATGCAAAGCCCGGCACACTTATTACAACTGCCTGCTATCCCGACAATACTGAGGGACTTCTTATGTGTGCCAATATAGAAAGGCATCTTGCCACAGGCAGAATCGGTACCGCCTATGTTAGAGGATTTAATATCAAGGACGGAGCCGTTGCACAAACCATAGGTCACGATTCCCACAACATTACTGTTATGGGCGATAACGGTGAGGATATGGCTCTTGCCGTAAACTCCTTGGGCACCCACGGCGGAATTGTTGTTGTCCAAAATGGAAAGATACTTGCTTCACTTACACTGGAGGTAGGCGGACTTATGTCAGCCAAGTCCTACAAGGACGTGCTTTCCGACTATGAAAATGCCGCAAAGTCAATTTCAAAAATCAGTACTGATGAACCGGGCTCTCTGCTTATGATTTTGAGCTTTTTATCCCTGCTTGTTATTCCTGAAATAAAACTTAACGACAGGGGATTGTTTGATGTAAATAAATTTGGCTATATCTGATATATATGTGGTTATAATTTTTATTTTTACAATACTAAGTACAAACTATTGACTTGCTTATTAACTTATGAGGAACGGTTAACAACCGTTCCTCATTTTTACGCAGCTCCCTCTCCGTAGTAATCCATTATACCCATATAAATTGCCCACGCCAGATGCTCTCTGTATTCCTCCTCCATTAACTTATTATGCTCCTCATTATTTGATAAAAATCCGCATTCCACTATAACAGATGGGATTTTACTGTTTTTTAGTATGTAATAACTGCCGTCAGCTTTAGGCATACGGGTGTTACCCATATCCGCCACATCCTTAAGGCGTTTTTGTATGCATATTGCCAGAGCTTTTCCGCTTTCCGAGTCTTTTTTATAAAAAACCTGCGCACCATGAACATTTTCCTGCGGATATGAATTTTGATGAATACTGATAAACAAATCGGTATTTGTATCCGCCGCAAACTCAGCCCTAAGCTTTAAATCATCCCTCTTATTCTCCGATAAAGCTCTGTCCTCCGTACGCGTCATTGTTATGTTTGCGCCGCCCTGACGCATATATCCCGCCAGTAGCTCTGCAATGCTTAAATTTATACCCTTTTCCTCCGTTCCGTCAGACGCTACCTTACCCGGGTCATAACCTCCATGTCCTGCATCTATAACTATGTTCTTCTGGTCAACGGGCATGGAACTTGTTTGTGCATTTGATGTTATGTAAGAATAAACCAGACCTGCCGCAATTAAAATTATGTAAAGCACCACTATTTTTTTCATAATTTCTCTCCGGTTACTGACTATTACAAGTATATTGAAGTGAAAATAGAAATATGTCTGTACTTATTCCCCAACTATCGACACAAAAAAGGAGAACCCCGAAAGGGGTTCTCCAAAAACCGTTTTATATTAATTAACTTACGTTAATTTATATTACTTCTGGTTGTAGATAGCTGTTCTTGTATCAGCATCCCAAGTTACAGGTACACCAAGTGCCTGACCAAGAGCTCTGAAAGGTACGAACATTCTGCTATCAGTAATCTCAGCAACTACACCGTTGTCCATAGGAACTGCAGTACCATCGATTACCATTGTGTTGCTACCAGCTGTGAACTGAATGATCTTCTGACCGTTACCAGCTGCGTAAAGAACTGTAGCAGTCTTGCTGTTAGCATCCCACATAACCTTGCTTGACTCGTCAGCGCTGTTAGCGTTGTCAGAATCAACACCAATTGCAAGTGATACAAATCTTAATGGAACCATTGTAGAGTTGCTTGAAGCCTGGATGTAAGGAGCAACGTCCATCTGAACATCCTCACCGTCCATCTTAATTGTGCTCTCACCGATAGTAACCTCAACAACGCTGTCAAGAGTACCAGTCTCAGTTACGATTGTAAGATAGTCATCGAAGCTGTAACCATCAGTTGTGTCGAAGTATGCAAGCTCTTTCTTCTCAGAGTCAGTTAACTTCTTAGTCTGTTCCTGTGAATAACCCTTTACAGGATAATCAACATCAGCATCCTCATCATAGTTGTTAATTACTGCACTACCCTCAACCTTAATGTCGTATGTGCCGTAAGGTACGGAACGAGTAGAACCAACCTTAACATTTGTAATTGTGATAGAAGATGGCTCGTTGTAAGAATCCTTATCAATATCAAATGTGATTTCGCCTTCACTTACATCAAAGTTCTTGATTTCAAGCTCACCCTCAATTGTATAATCAGTATCATCATCAGCAAAGCCAATCTCAGATGAACCATAAAGGCTATCCATTGCAACAATAACCTCTTCGCCATCAAGGAGTGCACCAGCCTCAACCTCTGTGATAGTAATATCAGCAGTGTCAACAGCCTGGTAACCCATATTAGCCTTAGTAATAGTAGACTCAATCTTAATAGGAGTTACAGCAGTAGCTACAACTACATCATCAAGAGTAGACTCATCCTCAATACCTGCACCTGAAACACCTACAGTGATGTCACCGGCAAAGTCACCGTCAACAGAAACGTAAAGTGTAAGCTCGAACTCAGCGCACTCACCGTCATCTACGTCCATATTCTTGTTAAGAAGTGAAAGTACAGTACCGTCTGATGTAATTTCAGCTGCATCGTAAAGGTCACCCTTATTTACATACTTAACGCTGTCAAAATCGTAATCAACGATCTTAACACCCTCAGGTACAGTAAACTTCATCTTTCTGCTTGTTAACCAGCTGCCTGCGTTAGTCTCTTCAAACTTAACTGCTGCTGTTTCAAAGTCATCCTCATCAAGATCATTGTTTGCAAGCCATGTTCTACCTGAAATAATAGTAGTAGGAGAATCAACAGCTGTCATCTTGAAGCCGTAATCAGCACGAGTACCGATCTGGATAGTTTCCTTAGTAATACCTGCACCCGAAAGTGTAAGGCTTACATCACCCCAATCATCATCCTCATCATCAGCCTCAACCATAAGGTTTTCAATTTTGATACGAGCTGTACCATTGCTCTTGATGTATTTAATATCATCTGCATACTCACCATCTTCGCTAGGCATGACAATATACGCCTTGTCACTGTTAGCACTGTCAATTGAGAACGTAAGAGGAATGTTCTTTGTACTGCCTGTTAAAGTAGCCGTAATAGCCTCCTTGCCTTCCTTGAAAATGAAACCGCCTGAAAGCCTGAGCGTAATCTTCTTCTCGTTCATCTTCTCGTCTGGACCTGTGCTGTATTCAAAAGTGCCCTTAACGTTTTCCTTGATAGTGATTGTTTCCATGTAATCAGCGTCACGGAATGTTGTAAGGTCGTCGATAGTAGTTGTTGTGCTACCGTCATCATCAGATGATGTAGCAATTGTCCAAGTACCGCCACCGCTTACCTGAGTTTCATTGTCATCAATAGTAATCTTTACATCACCTGTACCATCAGCAAGAGCATGGATAGGAATGTAGTAGTAAGGCTTATCATAAGCCACCTTGTTAGATGACGTATCACAGTCCGATGCGTCGATAGGGAAGAGTTCAACCTCAATCTCTCTCTTGCTTACGTTAACAATCTTGTAAGGAAGCTCAAGACCTACATTACCAAGGTTAGCATTAAGAACCTGAGTAAGAGTCATACCCCCCTCATAACTTTTCATCATCTCATCATAAGTCTTGTTCTGAGCTTTTGATTTGTAAACAGGCATTTCAAATACGTCCTCATCGAACTTACCGTTTTCAATATTGATAAGGATAGAAGAATTCTTCTCAATACCGCTCTGTGGTAAAATCTTTAAGTAAACAGGCTTGTAGCTGCCACTAGTAGTATCATCAGTAATAACCTTTGTCTTACTGTCGTCTACCCAGTCAGAACCGATAGGATCCTCATCCTTAACAGTAACTCTTTTACTGATGCTGTTAGATGAAGAAGCCATTACATTCATTGGAAGCATTGCAGTTGTCATAACTGCTGCTAACAATATAGCAATTTTTCTTTTCATTTCATTTTCCTCCTTAAGAAATTTAAAAAGATGTGTAGAGGCATTAGCATAATTTACCTCTTTTACAAAAGTATTATAGCACCACAAATTAAGCTCGTCAATAACATTTTTAAGATGTAATAATACTGTAACAAAACTGCCAACCTATAACTATAGGGGCTATCCCCCTCTGACGGTTATAATGTGTACATCCTTATGTTATTGTGCTTCATCTGTTTGCATAACCTAATATACCACTATTTTTTCGTATAATCAAGAGGTTTTGCCACTTTGTAAAGCAGATGTAACATTTTCAATATTGCTGTAACATTGGAGTGATATTTGTGTAACAAATGCCCGTATTCAGGGCTATATCTGCTATATATACTGGACAAAATGGTATTAATATTATAAAATAGATTTAGTTGGTAAAGGATAAATTTATGTTTAATTAACAATAATGATGTTATTTATTATCAAACCCATATTGGAGGTAAATATTATATGAAATTTGGTTTTTTTAAAACTGCCGCAGCCACCTGCGATATTAAAGTAGGGGACTGCACCTTCAACCGAAGCTCTGTCCTCTCTGCAATATCTGCTGCATACAGCAGCGGCGCAGAGCTTATTGTTTTGCCGGAGCTGTGTATAACAGGTTATACCTGCGCCGATCTTTTTAATCAGAGTGCGCTTTTAAACAACGCACTTAAAACTCTTGCATATATTAAAGAAGCTTCTCTTACGATGAACATTATTATTGCGGCAGGTCTGCCAATAGAGCATAGCAGTAAGCTGTACAACTGCGCCGCTATAGTTTACAAGGGCAGTCTTCTGGGTATTGTTCCTAAAACCTTTCTTCCCAATTATAATGAGTTTTATGAAAAACGCTGGTTTACTCCCGCCCCAAAGGAAACCGAGTATATTAACATTCTGGGACAGCGCGTTCCCTTTGGTACAAGGCTGCTTTTTAGAGCAAAGGACTATGAGCATATTGTTATCGGTTGTGAAATATGTGAGGATGTATGGGCACCTGTACCTCCCTCCTGCAATCATGCCCTTGCAGGGGCAACCATTATAGCAAATCTTTCCGCAGGCAATGAGATAACAGGCAAAGCGACGTACCGTAAAAGCCTTGTGCAAAATCAGTCCGCCAGACTTATTGCCGGGTATATCTATGCCTGTGCCGGAGATGGTGAATCCACCACTGATGTGGTTTTTTCAGGTCATAACCTTATTTGCGAAAACGGAATCCTCCTTGCAGAAAGCAATCGTTTTGAAAACGGAATAATATATGCTGATATTGATGTGGACAGGCTTGTATCCGAAAGACGTAAAAACACTACCTTTACCGCCGACAGCAGCGGCTACACGGTGATTGACTTTGATTTTGTGCCAAACAACTCAGAGATTAACCGATTTGTTGACCCTCACCCTTTTGTACCCTCAAATAATGCCGAGCGTGAAAGCCGCTGTAAGGAAATTATAAATATACAGGCACTTGGCCTTAAGAAAAGACTTGTACACGTTGGAGCAAAAAATGTTGTAATCGGAATAAGCGGAGGGCTTGACTCTACTCTCGCTCTTATAATCACCTCAAGAGCCTTTGAACTTGCAGGGCTAGACAAAAAAGGTATTATTACCGTAACCATGCCCTGCTTTGGCACCACAAGCCGCACCCATTCAAATGCTGTTACCCTCTGTGAGGCGCTTGGCACTGCATTTATGGAGGTAGATATTGCTCCTGCCGTTGAAAGACATTTTTCCGATATAGGACAGGACCCTAAACTCCATGACCTGACCTATGAAAATTGTCAGGCAAGAGAGCGTACCCAGGTCCTTATGGATCTGGCAGGCAAATATAACGGCTTTGTAATAGGAACAGGAGATTTAAGCGAGCTTGCTTTGGGTTGGGCTACCTACAACGGCGACCATATGAGTATGTACGGCGTCAACTGTTCCATACCAAAAACCCTGGTAAAATACCTTATTAAATATACTGCCGACTATACAAGCAGCACAGTGCTGCGTGAGGTTTTGCTGGACATACTGGATACTCCCGTTTCTCCTGAGCTTCTGCCTCCCGATGAAAACGGCAATATTGCACAAATTACAGAAGACGTTGTAGGCCCTTATGAGCTGCACGATTTCTTCCTATATAATATGATGCGCCAGGCATTTCCTCCCGAAAAGATATATTTCCTTGCAAAGCTTGCCTTCAGGGACAAGTATGACAACAGTACAATTTTAAAATGGCTGAGAAATTTTTATTGGAGATTTTTTGCCCAGCAGTTTAAGCGCTCCTGCATACCTGACGGCCCAAAGGTAGGCTCTGTAAGCCTTAGCCCCAGAGGTGACTGGCGTATGCCAAGTGATGCAAGCGCGGCTGACTTTATCCAACGTATTGAAAATTTGGAATAATGGGATTTGCTCAAAACAAATTTTTCCAAATATAATAATTTTAGGTATTGTAATAAACTGAAAATAATATTACAATAGCAATATGCAAATTTTTATGAAAGAAGTGAATTTAAATGAATAAAAAAACAATAGCAGTTCTTTTCGGCGGTCAGTCCTCAGAGCATGACGTGTCAAAGGTAAGTGCTGCTACAGTAATTTCAAATATGAATGCAGAAAAGTACTATGTTTTACCTGTATATATTACTAAAAACGGCGAATGGCTTTTATATGACGGTCCTGTCGAAAATATAAATTCAAATGGTTGGGAAAAATATGCTACTAATTGTATACTTAGTCCTGATACCTCCCATGCAGGCTTATTAAGGATTGTAGGAGATAAGGTTAAACATATACCTGTTGATTTGGTATTTCCCGTTCTCCACGGCGCTTATGGTGAGGACGGTACCATTCAGGGACTTCTGGAGCTTGCTAAACTGCCTTATGTAGGCTGCGGTGTTCTTTCCTCTGCGGTAAGTATGAATAAGGCTTATACAAAAATAATAGCCGATTCCGTAGGTATTTCCCAAGCAAAATATACCGTAATTTACCGCCATCAGCTTGAAGCCAACGCCGAAAACTGTATTGATAAAATAGAAGCTAAATGTGGTTATCCCTGCTTTGTAAAGCCTGCCTGCGCGGGCTCCTCCGTAGGTATTACAAAGGCTCATGACAGAGCCGAGCTCTTAGACGGTCTTTGGATTGCGGCAAAAGAGGACAGCACTATTGTTATTGAGGAGAATATTAACGGGCGTGAGCTTGAATGCGGTGTACTTGGCAACAGCAATATTCAGGCATCGGTTGTAGGTGAAATACTTGCGGCAGCCGAGTTTTATGACTATGACGCAAAGTACAATAACAGGGAGTCAAAAACCGTTCTTCCAGCCGATATTCCTGCTGATAAGGCTGAGGAAATCCGTTCCGATGCAGTTAAAATATTCAAGGCTCTTGACGGTAAAGGACTTTCAAGAGTTGACTTCTTCCTTGAAAACAGCACCGGCAGAGTTATATTTAATGAGATAAATACTCTCCCCGGTTTTACTGCCATAAGTATGTATCCTATGCTGTTTAATGAAGCCGGATTTTCTACCGAGGAGCTGGTAGATAAGCTTATTGAGCTTGGACTTTCAAGATATGAGGATTAAATAACCGCAAAAAATCAGTCGATCGGATAAAAATCGGCTGATTTTTTAATTTTATATATTTTCTTTTCTTAACTGTTCTGCTGCCAAGACCATATTTTTAAGACTTGCAGTCGTTTCCCTGTTTTCTCTTGTTTTTAAACCGCAATCAGGATTTACCCAAAGCTTTTCCTTAGGGATTTTATCAAGCATTTTATCAAGTGCGGATTTTATTTCCTCCACAGAAGGAATTCTTGATGAATGAATATCATATACACCGGGTCCTACCTCTGTGCGAAATTTATTTTCCTTTAATGAGTTAAGTATTTCCAAATCTGAGCGAGATGCCTCAAAGGTAATTACATCTGCATCCATATCATCAATATCCGAAATTATATCTGTAAATTCACTGTAGCACATATGGGTATGTATCTGAGTTTCTGCCTTTACTCCACTATGTACCAGACGGAATGCGGGTATTGCCCAATCCAAATATGATTCTCTCCAATCGGATTTTCTTAAAGGAAGCTTTTCTCTAAGCGCCGCCTCATCAATTTGTATTATCCTTATACCGTTGGCCTCCAGATCCATAACCTCATCCCTTACGGCAAGTGCTATTTGATAGGCGCACTCCCTTAAACTTATATCCTCACGGGGGAAAGACCAGTTAAGTATTGTAACTGGGCCTGTCAACATACCCTTTACGGGCTTGTCCGTAAGACTTTGAGCATATACTGACCAGCTAACCGTCATAGGCTCTTGCCTTGAAATATCTCCCCATATAATAGGCGGCTTTACACAACGTGTTCCATAGGATTGTACCCACGCTTTTTCGGTAAACAAATATCCTTTTAAATGCTCTCCGAAATATTCAACCATATCATTTCTTTCAAATTCTCCGTGAACAAGGACATCAAGCCCTATTTCTTCCTGTAGGGAAATACATTCGGCTATTTTATGTTTATTAAATTCAATATATTCCTCTTTGGTTATACTCCCCTTTTTATATGCGGAACGGTTAGCCTTTACATCTGCCGTCTGTGGAAATGAACCTATCGTTGTTGAGGGAAATACCGGCAGTCTCAATATCTTTCTTTGGATATTCTCCCTTAAGTTAAATTCAGGCCGCCTTGTAAAGTCCTCCTTTATAATATTTTTTACTCTAAGTTGTACCTCTTTATCAGTACATTCTCTGTCATCATCAAAAATATTCACATTATTTATATATTCCTCTGTTTTTATGCCAAGATTAAGTATTTTCTTTAATTCTCTCAGCTCGGCAAGCTTTTCCTCGGCAAAAGCAAAATGCATTTTATATTTTGCCTGAAGATTTACCTCATTTTTAAGAGTATACGGTACATGAAGCAATGAACAGGAGGTATTTAAAACTATCTCTCCGCACTTGTCTTTTAGCCTTGAAATAATATCAAGGGTTTTTGAATAATTATTGCGCCAAATATTTTTGCCGTTTACAACACCTGCAAACAAAATTTTATCCTTTGGAAATCCCTTTTCATTCACAATAGAAAGCGACCGCCTGCCTTCCGTAAAATCAAGACCTATTCCGTCAAAATCAAGTGAAACCGCCTCATCATAGCAATCTCTTATATCGCCGAAATATGTTTGCAGTAATACTTTAACTTTTCCTTTACTTCCTAATATTTTATTATAAAGCTCCTTAAAAAGCTTAATATCCTCCTCCGTCAGGTCATAAACAAGATATGGCTCGCTGAACTGTACCCACTCTGCTCCAAAGCCGTTAAACTTTTCAAGCAGCTGCGCATAGACATCTTCTATTCTATTTTTAAAATCAACTGCACCCTTGCTGCCCGTAAACTTTAAAAGCTTTAATAAGGTAAAACCGCCTATAACAGCAGGACAGGTATTAACCCCTGCCTGTTTTGCCTCATTAAATTCATCAAAGGGTTTTGTGCCGATAAGCTTTATTTCAGTTGTATCCTCAATTTCAGGTACTATATAATGATAGTTTGTATTAAACCACTTTTTCATTGCAAGTGCCTTTACATCACCCTTACTTCCCTGATAGCCTCTGGCCATTGCAAAATATGTATCAAGAGAAGAAAGACCCAAAGCCTTATAACGGCTTGGTATGATATTCAGCATTACTGCGGTATCAAGCATATTATCATAAAAGGAAAAATCGTTTGATGGTATAAAATCAATTTCATTTTCCTGCTGAACAAACCAATGCTGCTTACGCAAATTTTCCGCTGTTTTTTCAAACTCTGCAGCCGTAATTTCATTTTTAAAGTATTTTTCCGATGCAAATTTTAATTCCCTTAAACGCCCTACTCTTGGATATCCGATAATTGAAGTTTTCATAAGTCTGTTTCCCTTTCAATTTTTATATAGTTTAAGTATATCAACCTTTAATTTTTATGTAAAATATAAAAAAAGAACGGTTATCTATAGTTTAAAACTATATCAAACCATTCTTTAAACATCCTTTGTATAATTTTTTAGAGCATCAATGTATATACTGCCCAATCTGCTGGACAATACCTTATTATTTGTCAAAATTCCTATACGCATACTGCCCTCCTCTGAAAGCGGTACTGCGACTATATCCTTTCCATTAAGCTTTTCATCAATAACACCGCTGCATATTGTGTATCCGTCAAGACCTATAAGCAGATTAAAAAGAGTAGCCCTGTCTCTTACTCTTATATTCTTTCTGCGGTGTATTGTACCGAAAATTTCCTCTGAGTAATAAAATGAATTATGCTGACCCTGCTCAAAGGACAGATACGGATAGGGCTCCAAATCTTTTATTGTTACATACTTCCTTTTAGCCAGAGGATTGCTGTTGCTTACAAAGACATGAGGTTTTGCAGTGAATAATTCCATAAAACTTAAATCATGGTCCTTTATCATTTTTCCTATTACGCTCTCATTAAAATTATTCAGATATAAAATTCCAATTTCACTTTTTAAGTTTGATACATCCTCAATAATTTCATAGGTTTGAGTTTCCCTAAGACTAAAATCATATTCCTCACTGCCATATTGCTTTATTAAATCAACAAAAGCATTTACTGCAAAGGAGTAATGCTGGGTAGAAACACAAAACTGCTGTTTTCCTCTTGCCTTGCCCGAATATTTTTCCTCAAGAAGCTCGGCCTGCTCCAACACCTGTCTTGCATAACTTAAAAATACCTCGCCCTCCTTGGAAACAACTACACCCTTATTTGTTCTGCCAAATATAGTAATATTCATTTCCTTTTCCAGCTCTTTTATGGCATTTGTAAGGCTTGGTTGGGAAATATAAAGGGATTTTGCCGCTTCACTTATTGTTCCCTTTTCAGCAACAGCAGCAATATATTTTAATTGCTGTAATGTCAATTTTTCACCTTCTTAATAAAATGACCGCCTATACCTAAAATCGGTATGGCGGCCATTTAATTTCATTATTTTTTAGGAATTAATTTTTCCTTACCGCCCATATATGGTCTTAATACCTCAGGAATATTAACACTGCCGTCAGCGTTTAAGTTATTCTCAAGGAAGGCAATAAGCATACGGGGAGGCGCAACAACGGTATTGTTAAGCGTATGGGCAAAGTACTTACTGCCCCCCTCACCGCTTACCCTTATTTTAAGACGTCTTGCCTGAGCGTCACCCAAGTTGGAGCAGCTTCCAACCTCAAAATATTTCTTCTGTCTTGGTGACCATGCCTCTACATCAACAGATTTAACCTTTAAATCCGCAAGGTCGCCCGAACAGCATTCAAGAGTTCTTACAGGTATGTCAAGCGAACGGAACAAATCAACCGTATTCTGCCAGAGCCTATCAAACCACATTGGGCTGTCCTCAGGCTTACAAACAACAATCATTTCCTGCTTTTCAAACTGATGAATACGGTAAACGCCTCTCTCCTCTATACCATGCGCACCCTTTTCCTTGCGAAAACATGGTGAATAGCTGGTAAGAGTTTTGGGAAGCTCCTCCTCCTTAACAATGGTATCAATAAATTTACCTATCATGGAATGCTCTGAAGTACCAATAAGATATAAGTCCTCTCCTTCTATTTTATACATCATTGCATCCATTTCAGCAAAGCTCATAACACCTGTAACCACATTGCTCCTTATCATAAAAGGAGGTACGCAGTAGGTAAAGCCTCTGTCAATCATAAAATCTCTTGCATAGGATATTACTGCACTGTGAAGCCTTGCAATATCGCCCATTAAATAGTAAAAACCGTTTCCGGCGACTCTGCCTGCACTGTCAAGGTCAATACCATCAAATTTTTCCATAATATCGGTATGATATGGCACCTCAAAATCAGGTACAACAGGCTCACCGAATTTCTCACGCTCTACATTTTCACTGTCATCCTTACCTATTGGAACACTTGGATCAATTATATTAGGTATAGTCATCATTATTTTTGTTATCTCTGCACGAAGCTCCGTTTCCTTTCCTTCAAGCTCTGAAAGACGGTCAGCCTGTGCATTTACCTGTGACTTAACAGTCTCTGCCTCGTCTTTTTTACCCTGACTCATAAGTGCACCAATTTGCTTTGAAAGATTTTTGCGGTCGGCACGTAATTTATCTGCCTCCTGCTGAGCAGCTCTTACCTGTGCATCAAGGTCAATTACTCTGTCAACCAGCTCCAGCTTGCCGTCCTGAAATTTGTTTTTAATATTCTGCTTTACAATGTCGGGATTTTCTCTAACAAACTTAATGTCTAACATTTTCTTTCCTCCTAAATAAAATAAACCCGTCCCAAAAACTAAGGGACGGATTATAACCGTGTTGCCACCCAAATTGCATATAAATATACCACTCTTATGTGCTGTAAAGGGCACACCCTTTGGATTTTCATCCAAAAGCTTGGAAGGTGGAACGCAGATTTTGCCTTTATCTGCTTTCAGCAAACCGCAGACTCTCTGGAAAGGCTACTATTCAGCTTATTCTTCCTCAAACGCTTTATATTTTATGGAAGTTAAATTTTATCAACACTATTATTATACCACAGCAAAAGAAAAATTCAAGTCTTTTTTTAAATTTTGTTAATTTTTATAAGTTTTAACATTTATGTATAAATTATATGTTTTTGGCAATAATTTATTTTGTAAGGAACAATTAATTCCTTATACCCTCAATCTTGAACAGGGCTTTGCCCAAATTTATTTTTTGTTTGCGGTTACTTCCCCCGAG
>CALIRN010000019.1 GCA_938042265.1 uncultured Eubacteriaceae bacterium | reverse complement strand
CTGCTGTCATATCCGCCTTATTTTTCGGTATGATGCATCTTGATTTGTATCAGCTGCCCTATGCAACCTTTGCAGGCATTGTTTTTGCAGGCTTTGTTTATTATACAGGGTCAATATATTCTTCAATGCTGGCGCATTTTATCGTAAATGGTTCTCAGACGGCAATGTTTTTAATTACCACTAAGCTTATGGATATTACGGAGATGGAGGAGGAAATGGAGGTCGTTGCCACAATGGACGAGCAGATAGCATCTCTTTATACAATGATAGGTATTATGGTGGTTTGTTTGCCGTTTTTGCTGTATTTTATAAACCGCTTTGTTAAAAGAAACAGAGCCAATTATATTGAATACTGTACGGATGCCACGGCAATAGCAGGGATTGGCTTTGAGACAGAAAAAACAAAGCAGAAATGTATTGATAAATTTTTTGTAATTACAGTTATTATATATGCAGGCTATATGATATTGTTTAAGTAAAGTAAATACTTATATTATCGAAACATAGTTCCGATTGATGTGTTCGCTTATCTCACACAGCTGCCCTGCTTTGCAGGGCAATATAACTAATCCATACTTGCGTATTGGTAACTTACCATAGCAAAAAAATTTTTCTCCAATAAGTTATATTATTGACCTCAGGGTTGCCCCGCGGCATATTATTTTGCTGTGGAGCAGCCCTTTTTCGTTATATATCAGCTGTAGTTAAGACCGTTGTATTTGCCGTCCTTAAAGGAATAGCTGCTGTAAATTCTGTTTCTTCTGGGGCGGCGGTGCATAAATATATTGTTCAGTATAAGAGCTTCAACAGCGGCATTTAAAAGACCGCTTCTGTTCCAGCCCACAATAATTTGTCTTGCATTTACCTCAAGACGTATTTCATCTATTTCATCAAGCTGTTCCGCTGCCATATCAAGCACCTGCGATACAAGCTGTGCCAGTGTTTCACGGCTTATACCGTCCTCGTCATATATGGGGCTGTTGTTGTAATCGTATCTGTCGATAACCTCAACTATAAAGGGATACAGCATGGAGTTAATCTGTGAATACAGTGCCTTTACCAGCTCCGTATCCGTAAATAGCCTGTCATATGCCGTATCTGGCGTGGGTATCTCGGTACTGATGCCGCTGTCACTGTCATAAAGAGGCGGATTTTCGGGCATTTTCTGTTCCATGACGCTTATGGGTTTATAATAATTCATAATATACCTCCTGCAAATTGTCAATGCTTATACTGCAATTTATTCCGGATAAAGAAAAAGGTTACTTGCTGTAGATTTACTTATATAGTATAATCATATATATGGAGGCTGATATGAAAACTTTAATTATTAACGGTTCACCCAACAAAAAAGGTGAAACCGCAGGCATGATAAAATTTGTAACAGATGGGCTTAAGGGAGAATACAGGCTTGTTAATACCTACTATGCAAATATTAGTCCCTGCAATGACTGCCGTGCCTGCAGGGACAGGTACGGATGCTCAATAGTAGACGATATGGCGGAAATATATGACTATATATCGGAATGTGACAGGATAATATTTGCGTCGCCCTTGTATTTTTCCCAGTATACGGGTTCGTTTTTAAGCTTTATGTCAAGAATGCAGATGTTTTGCTCTCAAATATATATAAGGCATAAAAGTATAGATATTAAGCCAAAAAGGGGATTGGTGCTTTTAAACGGAGGCGGCAGTACAATAAGTACCTCAGGTGTGGAGCAGTGTACCAGGATACTTATGCGTGAATTTAACTGCAGCTATTATGAAACAGTTTGCTATATAGGTACCGATAAAAAACCGGTATTGGAGGATATGGATACTTTGACAAAGCTGAAAAATGGAGTAGAGTTTTTAAACGGGCAATAAATCTGTATTTTGTTGTTAAAACATTAATTTATCCAAGGAATGTACAGCTTTTTTGTTTTATGATACTTTTAAATAATAATAGGGAGGTATTAAAATGATTAATCTGCACTTTGAAAAAATATACAGTACCCAAGGCAGATGGGAGCCCTGTACGGCTGCCGTGCCCCTTAAGGAGGGGAGTCTTACCACATGTGAGGGGGTGCGTGTATATGCTGAAGAGGGACAGGCTGTACCCACACAGGCAAGAGCAACGGCATACCACAGAGACGGAA
>CALIRN010000018.1 GCA_938042265.1 uncultured Eubacteriaceae bacterium | reverse complement strand
GTTTTATCCATTACACAGTACTCCGCATAAGCTTTAAGCTTTTACGCTTTTTGACAAAGGCATAAATAAGCCACACTATAAATAATGCCAATAATTTTTTAACAAGATGAAATATTACAAACAGCTCTCCCCAAATTTTTAGGTCAATGTGCTTGTCCTGCCCTTTTTTGGTGCGGCAGAGATAACTTCCGCAAAGGTCGGGGGTGATACTTTCATATTTTATATTTAATACGGTTCTGCCCTTTCTATCGATAACACCGCAGCTGCTGTTCTTATATACCACTGCATAGCCGTATTCATCAAACAAAACTTCATTATCATATTTTGGCTTAATTATTATGCCCAAATCGGTATCGACCAGCCCGTATTGCTCCGTAAGACTGCCGTTATTGTCCGATTGTTTAATACGGTAGCCAAACTCCCCGTTACTCATACGGTATATATCTCCTGAAAGGGACTTGCAAAAGGTTTCCTCACCGTTTTCTATTTTATAGTAATCTGTCTTACCTTCATGTTTGATGCCTGCGTAAAATATCCCATCCTTATATGCCATACTGTCATATTCAGATTTCGTAACCTCATTATAGTTTTCGTCCAAAAGCCCCCATTTATCATCACATTTACACATGATGTATTCGCTTTCATACCTGTTTGCAAAGTCTATATACTCATATTTTACCTTGGCAACGGCATTACCCGTTTTATCAAGTACACCGTATAAGTCGCCCTTTTGCACCTTATAAAAATCCGTGTCGCGAAGCTTACTGATATCCTTATATATAGGCTCTGTTAAGTAATTGCCGTAATTATCTGCCAAGACGACACGTTCTTTTCCGTCAGTAAAGGTATATAGAATAATTGTGTTTTCATCATCAGTACCTTTGAATATACCCTTAATAGGACCTGTGACGATATTTTTGTTTTCATCAAGCTGCCAGCTTATGTCCCCGTTGCTTATAGTATACCAATAGCCTTCGTCATGCATTACCTCACTTAAACATATTACGGGCATATTTGAGGAGCCAAAATAAACAGGCTGTTTGTTTTTTATAACATAAGTATCGTAACCCGTATTCGTTTGCTTTGATATGTAGGGATAACAATAATCGCTTGCCAGGTATTCTACCGGTATAACTATTTTGAAATTGTCATTACTGTCTGCATAACCCGTATACCATATATCCCCTATCTTCTTTTTTACTGCAAGGAGTCCATCGTATTCAATGGAATGCTGATGAATGCTGTCATATTCAAAGGGCAAAACAATATTATCGTCATTATCGGTTATACCGTAACGATTATCCTTTGTTGAAATCCAATAGTTGTCGGTTAATCGTCCGCATACCTCAAATTCAGCAGCATTTACGCTGCCACACAGGATAAATACAAATATAAAGCATAAAATTATTTTTTTCATATAAGCCCCCGTTAGGTTTTATCCATTACACAGTACTCCGCATAAGCTTTAAGCTTTTACGCTTTTTGAC
>CALIRN010000017.1 GCA_938042265.1 uncultured Eubacteriaceae bacterium | reverse complement strand
GCTGTGTATCGGTTGATGCACAGCTGTTTTATTTTTATAACAATAATGGGCTGTCACTATACGACAGCCCATTAAAGCTTTATATGTAATAATTATATTTATTGTTATCGCAAGTTAAACTTCCGATTGCTGTGCCTGTTGCCCTCACATAGTACCCTATTAAATAGGGCAATACAGTATCCACATGTCAGTAGCTTATATTAGGAAATGGAAATCAGGGTTTCCTTTCCTTTCGATAAGTAATATTACTGTGGCTGCTTGCCGATATAAGCAAGAATACCGCCGTCAACGTAGAGAACGTGACCGTTAACTGCGTTAGAAGCCTCTGAAGCAAGGAATACAGCAGGGCCTGCAAGCTCCTCAGGCTGTAACCATCTTTCAGCAGGAGTCTTAGCAATAATGAAAGAGTCAAAAGGATGTCTTGAACCGTCAGGCTGCTTTTCTCTTAAAGGAGCAGTCTGTGGAGTTTCAATATAACCGGGTCCGATACCATTACACTGAATGTTGTACTTACCGTACTCAGAGCAGATGTTTCTTGTAAGCATCTTAAGACCACCCTTAGCAGCTGCGTAAGCGGAAACGGTTTCACGTCCGAGCTCACTCATCATTGAGCAGATGTTAATAATCTTACCGTGACCCTTTTTAATCATACTTGGGATAACTGCCTTTGATACAATGAAAGGAGCGTTAAGGTCAACATCAATTACCTGACGGAACTCAGCTGCAGTCATCTCACACATAGGAATTCTCTTGATAATACCTGCATTGTTTACAAGGATGTCAATTGTACCAACCTCATTTTCAATCTTAGCAACAAGCTCGTTTACAGCGTCCTCGTTGGTTACATCGCAAACATAGCCATGAGCGTCAATACCCTTTTCCTTGTAAGCAGCAACACCCTTATCAACAAGCTCCTGCTTAATATCGTTAAATACGATAGTAGCACCTGCCTTAGCCATACCGCTTGCAATAGCAAAGCCGATACCGTAAGAAGCGCCCGTAACGAGAGCAATCTTACCCTCTAATGAAAAGTTTACAAAATTATCCATTATTTAGACCTCCATAATTTAATTAAGCTTTTTTAAACTTATATTTATAATACCACAAAAAAGATAAATTGTCCATAGTATCATTTTTATATTTGCGCAAAAAATAGCAGTGAAATGTAAAAAATGGTTAACTGAAAATAAAAAGCGAGTTTTGCAAATTTCAAGAGGTAAAAAGCCGCTTGTGGTGCTGCAGGCACAGTGGCGACAATAAAAGAGATTATCCATTATTAACCATTGTAATATAAATGTAATATAAATTTTTCAATAATATTAGTATAAATTAAAGTTTTTCCTTGATTTTTTTTAAAAGGTGCGTTATAATCTAAGAATAATAATAGATATATTGGAGAAATACGTAAATGAATGAACGAATGGATGAAACCTTTGAGATTGATTTAAAACAGCTTTTTGAACTGGCTGTTGCCAGAATTAAGCTTATCATATTTATAGTGTTTGTTTTTACGGTATCTGCATTTCTCATAAGTAAGTTTGTTACTACTCCGCTTTATACAGCTTCAGCTACACTTTATGTAAACAGTAACAAAACAACGGTATCTCAAAATATCAGCATAAGTGATATTGATACAGGACGGGAGCTTGTTTCTCTTTATTCTGAGTTTATTGAAAGCGATACTGTGCTTGAGCAGGTAGCGGCAACGGTTTCCAATGAAACCGATATTGCTTTTTCTGCTTCCGACATCAGGTCAATGATTTCAAGCGGAGGTGTTAATGAAACTGCCCTTATGGCTGTTGTTGCTACATCACCTTCACCGGAAATATCTCAGATTATCGCAAACGCTGTTGCGGATATTGCACCTGACAGAATTACCGAGTTTATGGACGGCAGCTCTGTTAAGGTGGTTGATTATGCAAAGCTTCCTCAAGCGCCTTCTTCGCCTAATGTTATGAAAAATACGGCTATGGGCTTTGTTTTGGGTATTGTTGTCAGCTTTTGTCTGATATTTATTATGGAATTAATGGATACCCGTATTAAAAATGAGGAAGACCTTAAAAAACTTGTGGAATTTCCGGTTATCGGTATTATTCCCGAAATTAGTGTTGAGGAAAATACCGCTGAGCAGGCTAAGGCCTGACGGCTTACTAATATCTGAAAAAGGGGCAGCTTTCCTATGTTTGGCAAGAAAAAGATTGATTCAAGTGAACAAAAGAAAATTATGTTAGAGGCTAACAGAAAAAAGCTTATTAATGATAACACGCAGTTTGATGTAAGAGAGGCTTATAAGGAGCTTAGAACAAACATTATGTTTTCCCTTCCGGGAGAGGGCTGTAAAAAGGTTTTGTTAACCAGTTCGGTTGCTTCGGAGGGTAAAAGTACCACAAATTTCAATTTGTCTATTACTGTTGCCGAAACGGGCGCAAAGGTTCTTTTGCTAGACTGCGATCTGCGCCGTCCCAATATTGCAAGACTTATGGGTGAAAAGGGCGACAGAGGACTGTCAAATGTGCTTATTAATGACTGTACTTTAAAAAGTGCAATCCTTAAAACAAAATACAATAATATGGATGTAATTTTTGCAGGCAAAATACCGCCTAACCCGGCAGAGCTTTTAAGCTCCGACAGAATGAAGGAGGTAATTAATCAGCTTGCAAATGAGTATGATTACATATTCTTTGATACTCCGCCAATAAATCTGGTTACGGATGCGGCGCTTATTTCAAGCCTTGCTGATGGTGTTGTGCTTGTATCAAGACAGTATGTTACCGAAAGAAAGTTGCTTTTACAGGCTGTTGAAAAACTTAGGTTTGTAAATGCAAAAATTATAGGCATTGTACTTAATGATGTTGTAACAACAAAGTCAAACTATGGCGGTTACAGGAAATATGGGTATTACAAGCAATCCGGCTATAGCAACGGCTATGGTTATGACAGCTATCAGTAATAGCATATTCAGGGAGATGGTAGTATGATAGATTTTCACTCTCATATATTACCAAAGCTTGATGACGGCAGCAAAAATACGGATATGTCCGTGCAGATGCTGGAGACAAGCATGAAATACGGTATAGATGTGATGGTGGCAACACCTCATTTTTATATAAAATATGATACTGTTGATAAGTTTTTGGACCATAGGAAGGCATCCTATAATGCCCTTATGCACAAAATAAAAATTAACGGAATCAATGTGCCGGAAATTAAGTTGGGTGCCGAGGTTTATTACTTTGGCGGTATAGCTGCTCTTCCGGATATAAAAAGGCTTTGTATAGACAATACAAATTATCTTTTGCTGGAAATGCCCTTTGAGGAATGGACAGGTAAGATGATAAGTGATGTTGAAAGGCTTGTGTATGATAAGAATATCATACCTGTTATTGCCCATTTGGATCGCTATTTATCCTATCAAAAGCACAATAACCATATTCAGGATTTATTGAATATAGGTGCTGTTGTACAAATGAACGGCGACTATGTAAATGGGATTTTTACAAGAAAAAACGCACTTAAGCTAATCAGAGACGGTGTCGTCAGTCTGCTTGGCTCCGATTGCCATAATATGCAAAAAAGAGCTCCAAACCTGGACAAAACCTTTAAAATCATCAGGAAAAAATGCGGACAGAAGGTACTTGACGAAATTGACAGGTGCGGACGTGAGATTTTGAATTTATAGGGTTTACACGTCAGTTAAAAATTTTAGGAAAGGAGATTTACTTGGGAAATAAAAAAAATAACAGGAAGTCTCATAAGCTTCTTAAAATATTTCTTTGCTTAGTGCTTATGCTTGTTATAGCAGTTGCCGCACTTGCCGTATGGCAAAGAGAAAATATTGGAGCCTTTATTAAGGCACAGAACACTACTCAAGAGGATATTGCTGAAGAAATCAGTGCTTCTAAGGCGAACACCCAAAAGGAAATTGAAAAGTATAACATTCCTATAAAAAGAGATTTTACTCTTGAAGAAGAGGAGGAAATCCGTAAGGGTACACTGAGTGTTGAAGATGCAGTCAGACAAATTATGTATACAGATTCTAAGGGTGAGGAATTAACGGATTTAAACGGCAGCCCTGCCTCGGAGAGTGGCAGTACAAATACAGGCGGCAATACATCTTCAGATGGAGATGCCGAGCTTACACAGGAGCAGCAGATTGTTGCCGGGTATCTAACTGAGATGTATTTGCTCAAAGCATATTATATCGGTCAGTTGGGTGTTTTGGAAAGGGATCTGAAGGCCCAGTATAAGGCGGCAGGTGGCAGTTCAAAAAATACTGCTGCAATAGCAAAGATTGTCCAGAATAATATGGGCAGGGTTGTTAATCTTGAAAGCGAATGCGATACCAAGGTTGAAACCGTACTTACAAATATGAAAAATGAGCTTGAGGCTATAGGTGCCGATACAGGCATTGTTCAAATAGCGGAGGACTCGTATATAAATGAAAAAAGCCTTAGGAAATCTTACTACCTAAGCTTATACAAATAAAAAAACAATATATAAATGGGAGGAATTAGAAATGAAAAAGAAAGTGTTATGTTTAGCTTTAACTGTAGCTATGGGTTTAAGTATGTCAACAGCGGCTTTTGCTGCTAACCCTACAGTAGCTAAGGTTGGTTCAGGTGATGTAGACGGTTCAGGCGTATTAACAGCTCAGGACAGTGCTGCTATTTTACAGTATGTACTTGATCATGAGTATGCAGGTACTGAGGATACTCCTTTTAACCTTAATGAGGCTAATTACAACGGTTCTATTGATGACGAGACAGGTCTTGACCAGATTACTGCTGATGACTGTGTATTCGTTCTTCAGGATGTACTTGACCCACAGTCAGATGTTTATATGACAGTTGAGGCAGGCAAGGAGAGTCCGGTAAGATTTACAGAGGTTATTAACCCTATGGATGCTCAGGGTAACCTTACCAAGACTAAGATGATTGAGTTTGTTGACAATATATTCAGTGGTGCTTACGACTCAGAGCTTAATGCCAATGTTGGTATGGTAAACAACTTTGTTGATAAGATTGAATTCACCGGTGAGGGCGGTAATAAGACTTCTATCAGAACTGATATCGGTTGGAGCAAATTTGCTAATGCAGTTTCAGGTGTAGTTTCCGATCAGGATGCTTTTGCTCAGTTAGAAAACAACACAAAGACAAAGAGATATGCTTCAGCTGATGACCTTAAGGCAGATTACGAAACAGCTAAGAAGGCTTTTGCTCCTTCAATGACAGCTAATGATATTGCTGCTACAGGGGAAAAGGTTATTGCTATTACAGGTGCTGACTTTATTACTCTTTCAAGACTTAATGACAAGGGTGAGGTTGTAAGCTCTATGAATCTTGACCAGCTCTTTGACACTGTTGCAGCTAACAACCTTCAGGCTTATGATACAGTAACTATTGACCAGCTTCAGGAAATCTTCGGCAATAAGGTTCTTGTTACAGCACAGAACCCTAACAACGGTTACACAAATCAGGTTGTTATTACAGTAGAAAGAAGATAATTAAAAAGGAATTCTGATTAATCAGAGGATACTTGATTTAGTTAAAAGTTAATATTGCCCTATGGTTTCCCCATAGGGCAATATTTTTATAAATCTATAATGGAGGAATTTAAATGAAAAAATTAGTAAGCACCTTCCTTGCCGGGGTTATTGCTCTGACTATGGCAGTGCCTGCTTTTGCTGCAGATGCGGCAGCAAATAATGCTCCCTTTACTGATGTTAAGACAGATACGGAACAGGGACAGGCTATTATTAAGATGTATGAAAAAGGTTATCTGGCAGGATATGAGGACGGTACATTCCGTCCTGACGGTTATGTTACAAGAGCCGAACTGGTAAGAATTATCAATCAGGTTTTTGGCTTTGGTATAAATGATAAGCTTAATACAGTTGATTTTACCGACAACTCAAATAATCAGGTATGGTACTACGAGGATGTAAGAATTGCTCAGCAGATGGGATATATCAGCGGCTTTGGTGATAACTCCTTCAGACCGAAGGATAACTTCACACGTCAGCAGGCATGTGTTGTGCTCAGCCTTTTAACCAATGCTCCCGAAGCAGAGCAGGAAGCCGAAATAAGCGATACCGTTGCTCCATGGGCTGTTAAGTATGTAAATTCAGCTGTTTCCGCAGGGCTTTTCCAACTTGAGGAAAACAACACCTTCCGTGCTGTAGAAAATATCACCAGAGGAGAGCTTTGTGTTGCTCTGGCAGGCTTTGTAAAAGATACCGCAGAGGTAACCACGCAGGTTTCACAGGCAACTACTGATGCGGAAAGTGATGATGACAGTACTACAACAACTAAAAAGAGTGTTGTAATTTCAGGCGGTGGCGGCAGCAACTCCAATAAGAAAACAACTACAACTACCGAGACAACAACGGAAACAACTACCGTTGACAGCAAGACAACCACGAAGACAACCACTTCAACAACAACTACAGTAACAACTGCCGCAACAACTACGACGGAGGCAACAACAGAGCTTACTACAGCGTCTGTTCAGGTTGATGCGGATTTGCTGACAAGCTTAAAGCGTACAGTAAGAAATATAAACAGATACGTTATACCTAACTGCTCAACGGATGCGGTGAAAGAGGTTGCAGGTGATATTGCCGATGCAATGAGCGCTTTTGCTGCCGACAGCTCCTATGATGTGCAGAGTGCTGCAAATGAGGCGATGGACAAGTATCGTGCCCTCAGCTCTGCGGAAAAGGAGGAGTTTAAAAAGCTTATTATCGGCTACTGTGCTATGTCGGATCTTGTCAAGCTTAGAGATACATTCTTTCCCGGTCTTACCTATTAATGAATAGGCTTAGGTTTTTACTGCCTGTAATTACGGTTTTTATGATTGCTTTTATCTGGGTACATTCAATGATGCCGGGTGATGCCTCTGCATCAGAAAGCGGATTTTTACTAAGCCTGGTTGACGGAGTTTTTGGAGAAGGCATAATTACGGAGCATATTATAAGAAAAACAGCGCATTTTACCGAGTATATGCTACTGGGCATTATATGCTGTGCCGATTTTGCGGCTTATGGAAAAGGCGGCTTTGGATATGCGCTTGTATCGCTTTATATTTGCCTGTTTACGGCTGTTGTTGATGAAAGTATACAGCTTTTTGTCGTAGGCAGAAGTGGTATGCTGTTTGATGTATGGCTTGACCATATTGGCAGCATAACGGGCACAGCAGTATTGAATATTATTTTAGCATTAAAAAGAAGCTTACTAAAGGGGCTGTCGCACTAAAAAATGAACTGCTCCCCGTCAAGTAGACAAATGAAAAAA
>CALIRN010000016.1 GCA_938042265.1 uncultured Eubacteriaceae bacterium | reverse complement strand
CTTTGTGTATTGCATTGATGAGATACACGAGCTGAAAAAGACTGACCTTTACGACAGATTAAGCACTGGTCAGGGTATATTTGATGAGCCTATTGGCATTACAATTACAACTGCAGGTGACGGCGAGGACCCTCTGAACCTAGAGTACGAAAAGTACCATTATGCCAAGGACCTTGAAAGCGGCAAGGCAAAAGAGGATAGCTTTTATTATGCGATATATGAGGCTGATGAGGGCTGTGAGCTGGACGATGAAAAGCAGTGGCTTAAGGCTAACCCCGGTCTTGATGTTTTTCGTAAAAGAACTGACCTGGAAATACTGTCGGCAAGAGCTAAGATAAGCCGTATAACGGAGAGAGCATTCCGAAGGTTTTTCCTTAACCAGCACATAAGTGCAGAAATTGAGCAGGCTATAAATATGCAACTGTTTGATGAGTGCACAAGAGAGGTTGATTACGAGGAAATAAAGGGGCTGCCTAATACGACAGGGCTTGATCTGTCCTCCAGTAGCGATATTACAGGTTTTGCACAGTGTTTCCGAGACGAAGTTAATGACAAATATATAATATACCCACATTTGTTTGTACCCGTTGACAGGGTTGAGGACAAGGAGCAGCAAGACAGAGTACCTTATAAGCAGTGGGAAAAGCAAGGATATATACACACCTTTCCCGGTGAGTACATAAATTACAAAAAAGTAAAGCAGTACGTACTGGACAACAGCTACAACAACGAGATATTTGCCTTTGACCGCTGGGGCTCACCTGCGGTTAAGCAGGACCTGGAGGAGCATTTTAATATGCTGGACTTTGGACAGGGTTACAGAACAATGAGCCCTGCAATTAACACCTTTGAGGAGTTGCTTATGGACAGAAAAATAATTATTGCCAAAAATCCTTGCCTTAGGTGGATGGCAACAAATGTTGTGGCGGTTATGGACGATGCAGGCAATATAAAATACAGCAAGCGTAAGAGCCGTAAGAAAATTGACGGTATTATTGCAATGGTTATGGCCATAGGTGCTATGTTTGCTGAACGTGAGTATGACGTTGAGGACGGACTTAACAAGTACCTTGATATGCTGGGATAATGGAGGAATTGAGCTAATGAAAACAATGGAGATAAGGGCATCAACCGCAGGTAGCAATAGCAACAGGAGTACCTTTAAGCTATCTGAATTAAATGCTTTTTTTGAGAATGGTGATTATACCTCTGGTGAGAAGGATATAAGTGAGGTTACATATTTTGTGTGCATTAAAACCTTATCCGAAAGTCTGGGTAAGCTTAATAACAAGGTGTACCGAAAAACGGACAAAGGCATTATGGAAACAAATCACCCTATTAATAGTGTAATTGGGGTAAGGCCTAACCCTTATATGTCAGCTGCCGTTTATAACGCTACGGTTGAGTTTTACCGCAACCATTACGGTAATGCCTTTGTATGGATACAGAGAGGCAGAGCCAAGGACGGACAGATAATGACAAAGGCTTTGTACCC
>CALIRN010000015.1 GCA_938042265.1 uncultured Eubacteriaceae bacterium | reverse complement strand
GGCTCTATTTTACCCCTCCACTTATCAAGCTGTTTAAGCTCATGCTGTGTAATAGTGCCAAAATTTTTTTCGTATGCCGATACCGCCTCCGCCCCATCACCCGTTTCAGGCTCCCCAAGGGAGACGTCGGGTGTATTTGCTCTGGTTTGGTCTTGTTTATTTTGGTTTGGTTTACTTTTATTTGGTTTACTTTGCGAATTAATGACGTCATTAATTTTTTCGTTTTTAAAAAACGCCAAAATCGGAGAGCGTTTTCCAAGCTCCTCCATGCGTTTAACATCAATAAGCCATATCTCCTTATTTACCTGTCCCGACCTTCGCTTTGCGGTGGCAAGATAAAAGGTTTCCTGAATTTCAACTGAGGTAAGGATACCCCTTTTAAAAAGCCTGTCATCAAACATACGCTCCCCAAGCATATCAAGCATACCGCTTATCAGCTCATCAGTTACGGGGTTTGCCCAGCCAAAGCAGGTAAAAAGATAAATTTCAAGCGCCTCTCTACCGCCCTCATTTAAATCATAATAATAGCCCTCCTCGCCGTAAATTTTATCCAGTATTGCTTCATATATGCAGTATATACCAAAGCCAAACTGCTTTTGCAGTGCAAGCAAATTTGGATTATTAAAAAATTTTGTCCGTCTTGGATAATAGTCAAGCCCTGTTTTCATTGGTGCCGCCATAATATACCTCCTTTATGCTTTTGCTTTAGTATACGACATAAAAACTGCCAAAAACTGCCATAATTAAAGGATATTCGTACTCCGCTTTCGCTACGTACTCATAACCAAATGTTGCTTTCGCAACTTCTATCAGTAGGCATCAGTATTTTTGCTTCGCAAAAAACGGCTTCGCCGCCCGACTTCTTTCGGGTACTACTTGTACTCCTACTGATAGACAAGGAACTCCCGCCTCCCCAAGAGGCGGGGACCTCCTTATTTGGTTAAATTTTATTGTAAAAGCAATAAAAAACTGCTATAATAAACCTACACGTCAGTGGAGGTATCAGTGGAGGTGTTTTTATGAAGGCATATTTTATGGCAGAGGCAATAAAAGAGGCACGGCAGGGCATACGCATCGGTGATGGCGGTCCCTTTGGCTGTGTTATAGTAAAGGATAATAAAATTGTGGGCAGAGGTCATAACCTGGTAGTATCCCATAATGACCCTACTGCCCACGGAGAGATAACCGCAATACGGGACGCCTGTAACAATCTGAACAGCTTTTCCCTTGCAGGCTGTGAGCTTTACACTACCGCACAGCCCTGTCCCATGTGTCTTGCCGCTGTCCTTTGGGCGGGAATAGACAGGGTTTATTACGGCTGCAATCTGGAGGACACTGCGGAAATAGGCTTTAATGATATTGAGTTTTATCAGGCTTTAAAAGGAGAAAAACAGCTTTGCAGCCTTGAGGAAATATCAAGAGCCGATTGTCTTGATCTTTTCGCAGAATACAGCCGTATCAAAAACAAAACCATGTACTGATGCTGTGATTTTTGTACCGATACGTCATAATGGGGGATTACATGAAAAAAATAGTTTTATGCTTTATATTTGTATTTATCCTGTGTGGCAGCGTAAATGCCGATGAGTTTGAAAAGCGTGTACAATTAGCTGACGGCTATTGTATTTCATACAGCAACGGCTATGGCATAACCGACGAAAACGATAATGTTATTGTGCCCTTTAGGTATGACCGTATTATATGGAATAAGGAGCTTTGCTACGGTGCCATTGTACAGGAGAACAAAACCGATTATTACAGGCTTGAAAGCGGAGAGGAAACCT
>CALIRN010000014.1 GCA_938042265.1 uncultured Eubacteriaceae bacterium | reverse complement strand
ATTTTGAGTCAAGTGCGTCTGCCAATTCCGCCACAGCGGCATACAACACAATAATGTAATTATATTACATTAACCTTAAATTGTCAAGTAAAATTATTGATCAAGCACAATAAAATCGTTGTATGACTCTGCATAATTGCCGAGACAGTCACTGGCATAATATTTGACTCTGTAGGTGCCGGGGGTAACGGTGCTTATATTACAGCTTATATCGTATTTAATTATATTGTTTGCGCTGTCATAGGCGGTTACCTTATCGGTCAGTAGTGATGTAAGTTCTTGCGAGGTGGTGGCATCCGATGCTTTTACCTGCTTTGGCGGAGTGTTTATTTTTATTTTTACATTTTCGTTTTTCCACGGATTATTAGGGTTGGGGTCCGTAGGGTCCCAGTTTGGGTAGGTTGTATTTGGTCCCAACTTTATTGCATCAGGTCTTGGAAGAGGGTCGGTGCCGCTTTCTATAATATTAACTACAGTACCCAGCTTGCAGTTGTCGTAAATCCATTTGGCATCTGCTGCGGTAAGCCTTACACAGCCTGCAGAAGCGGCAGTACCCAGCTTGTTATATTCTTCCGTCTTAAGGGTGGAGGGATCTGTGGTTTTGTAATACACCGAGTGAAAAAGTATATGACCGTTTATACGTGTGGCATATTGTCCGTATACATTGCCAAAAAGAGGGCGCCAGTTATATTTTGCCTGAGTCTTAAAGCTGCCTGAGGGTGTATCTGCCTTGTTTTTGCCAACAGAGCATATCATAGCCTTGACAGGTGTGAAATTGCCCATGGTATCCTTTTGGTAAACGGTAACACAGTTGGTGGCTTTGTTTACTGTAAGGGAATATTCGTCAATGTAGGTAACGTAGGGCTTAAGATTGGCTGTTTCCTGCACCGCATTGCTGGGGCCTGTTATTGCTGTGGTAAGCGCAACCATAAGTGCCGCAATTGTTTTCAAAAAAATACCTCCTTAGAGAAGTTTACTGCGCCATTCTTCCTCTTTAAAGCCTATAAGCACAAAGCTATCGGCAATTACGAGAGGACGCTTTACAAGCATACCGTTTTGCGAAAGCAGTGCAATCTGCTCATCCGCCGTCATTTCAGGCAACTTCTCCTTTAGCTTAAGCTCTTTATACATATTGCCTGAGGTGTTAAAAAATTTTTTAACGGGCAGACCGCTTTTTTCAATCCATACTTTAAGCTCGACTGCCGTGGGGTTATTTTCAACTATATGTCTTTGGGTAAATTCAATTTTGTTGTCGGTTAAAAAGTTTTTAGCCTTTTTACAGGTTGAACATTTGGGATATTCCAAAAATAAAGCATTCATTATTTATGCTCCTTTACAAATTGTTAATAATAGTATATCATAATTAATGACAATTTCAATCATAATTTTTTGCAGGGAGGTACAATTATGAAACTTATGTTTGCATCGGATATACATGGATCCGCTTATTATTGTAAGGCGGTAAAAAACATATGGGAAAGGGAAAAACCGGAAAAGCTCATTCTCCTTGGTGACCTGCTTTATCACGGACCGAGAAATGATTTGCCTAAGGACTATGCGCCTAAAAAATGTATAGAGCTTTTAAACGGTATGAAAAAGGAAATACTTGCGGTAAGGGGTAATTGTGAAGCGGAGGTTGACCAGATGGTGTTGGAGTTTCCCTGCCTTGCCGATTATATGATAATGTATTTGGAAGGGAAAATGGTGTTTGTTACCCACGGACACACCCACAATAACGCAAATCCGCCAATGCTGAAGGACGGGGATATACTTTTGCACGGACATACCCATATTCCTGCTATGGAGCAGGTTAATAACTATTTTTATATTAATCCCGGCTCGGTTTCAATACCCAAAAACGGCAGCAGTCATAACTATATGATTTATGAGGAGGGAATATTTACAATTAAGGATATTGACGGAAATAAGGTTATGAGCCATAGTATTGTCTGAAAAAAATTATTGACACGACCTTGGGCTTATGTTAATATAATCTGAGTGTAAGGGAGTAGTCGGCACTTTGTGTGACCGGTCAACATACTGGATTTATTCCTGGCTTGGTATTAAATGACGAGACTTACCTGTTTTTCTGACAGGTAAATTTCGTCTTTTTTTATGCAATACATATTCGGAGGATATTTTTATGAGTACTTTTGAGCTGATAACAATAGCAGTTGCCCTGTCAATGGATGCCTTTGCGGTTTCCATGTGTAAAGGGCTTTCGGTAAGTGAGCTGAAGCTGAAGCATATGCTCATTACGGGGCTTTATTTTGGCGGCTTTC
>CALIRN010000013.1 GCA_938042265.1 uncultured Eubacteriaceae bacterium | reverse complement strand
GCAGGCATACTACAAGAGAGGTTGAACTGCTTAAGTATAATGAAAATACCTTTATTGTGGATTCTCCGGGCTTTACCTCTCTCAGTCTTAATTTTCTTAAGGCAGAGGAGCTTAAGCACTATTTTAAGGAGTTTAAGCCCTATCTGACAGGCTGCTATTTTAACGATTGCTGTCATATTGCAGAGCCCAACTGTAATCTTAAGGCTCATGTGGGCAATGAAATATCCGCCGAAAGGTATGAGAGATTTGTAGGACTGTATAATGAACTTAAACAAAGGAGATAATTATTATGGCAATACTTGCACCGTCATTGTTGTCGGCTGATTTTACAAGGTTGGGAGAGCAGATTGGTGTTTTAAGAGAAAAAGGAGTTAAGTACCTGCATTTTGATGTTATGGACGGTGTTTTTGTACCTAATATTTCGATAGGTGTACCGGTGCTTAAAAGCATAAGAGCTGTAACCGATCAGGTACTTGACGTTCATCTTATGATAACCGAGCCTGAAAGATATGTAAAGGCTTTTTCCGATGCGGGAGCCGATATAATCAACATACATTATGAGGCAACAAAGCTCCATGCTGATACCCTTAAACAGATAAAGGAGCTTGGTAAAATACCTGCAATTACTATTAAGCCCAAAACCGGTTGGAGGGAAATTATACCATATCTTGAACTGGTGGATATGGTACTTGTTATGAGTGTGGAGCCTGGCTTCGGCGGACAGAGCTTTATTGAGGGCTCTCTTGATAACGTTAAGGGACTTGCGGCATACAGAGCAGAAAAGGGGCTTGATTTTAAGATAGAAATTGACGGAGGTATTAACCTTGACAACGTATCGGCCGTAATTGATGCAGGTGTTGATGTTGTAGTTGCAGGCTCTTCGGTATTCTGCAAGGGTGACCTTGGAGAGCAGACGGAACGATTTTTAACTCTTACGGGAGAAAGATAATATGAGGGCGGTTATAGTTTCGGGCGGCAGTATGACAAAGCCTGAAATGATTAGGAAATATATTGATAAGGGCAGTATACTTATTGCCTGTGACAGTGGTCTTAATTACATATATACCGCAGGACTGGTGCCTGATTTAATATTGGGTGACTTTGACTCGGTTGATACAAAGGTGCTGGAGCATTATAGGACTATGGGCAGGGAAACGTTGGTTTTTCCTGTCAGAAAGGACAGTACGGATACGGAGCTTGGCATATTTGCAGCAGAGGATAAGGGAGCCGATGATATAGTTCTTCTGGCTGCCACAGGTAACCGTCTTGACCATACCATAGCCAATATTCAAATACTTGTGCCTTTGCTTAAAAAGGGAATAAGGGCAAGGCTTATTGACGAGCATAATATAGCTGAGCTTATTTCAGACAGGCTCACTATTAATAATAAAAAAGGAAGTTATATTTCGCTTTTACCGCTTACGGAAAGGGTAAAGGGCATTACAACCGAGGGTCTTGATTATCCTCTTGAAAATGCGGATATTGATATGGGTACCTCGCTTACCGTAAGTAATGTTATAATATCGGACAGAGCACAGGTTAGTGTTAAAAGCGGTATATTGCTTAGTATAATTGCCGAAGATTAAAGGAGGAATATAAATGATACTTGATAAATTCAGTCTTAAGGGTAGGGTGGCTGTTGTAACAGGCGCCAATACGGGACTTGGACAGGGAATGTGCGTGGCACTGGCACAGGCAGGTGCAAAGGTGGCAGGCGTTGCAAGAAGAAGCTGTGAACAGACGCAAAAGCTTATAGAGGCAGAGGGTGGCGAATTTTTGGAAATAATTGCGGATTTATCCTCCATAGAACCTGTAGATAAAATTTTAAATGAAGCAGTTGAAAGGTTTGGCAGAGTTGATATACTTGTAAACAATGCAGGTATTATAATACGGGAAGACGCTATTGATTATAAAGAGGAGGATTGGGATAAGGTTATTATGACCAATCAAAAGGTTGTATTCTTCTTATGTCAGGCATTTGCAAAGCAGTTTGTTAAGCAGGGTGAGGGCGGCAAAATTGTAAATGTTGCCTCAATGCTTTCATATCAGGGCGGCATCAGGGTGCCATCATATACTGCAAGTAAATCTGCCATACTTGGTTTGACCAGAGCTCTTGCAAATGAGTGGGCAAATCTTAATATTAACGTTAATGCCATTGCACCTGGTTATATGGCAACAAATAATACAAATCAGCTCAGGAGTGATGAGCAGCGCTCAAATGAAATACTTGACAGAATTCCTGCAGGTCGCTGGGGCACACCTGAGGATATGATGGGGGCTGTTGTATTTTTAAGCTCGGATGCAGCAAGTTATGTAAACGGATTTACAATAGCTGTTGACGGAGGCTGGCTGGCAAGATAAAAATTTGAAAAAATTGCCGAGTGTTATTATCATATTAAAAGACAAAATAATTATGCACTACTTTATAAAGGAGGGATAATTATTATGGACAATAAAGCACTTAATTTTACGGCGCTTACCATAGTTATTATCGGTGCAATAAACTGGGGACTCATAGGTTTTTTCAACTTTAACCTTGTTGGTATGCTTACAGGAGGCGGCACCTCGTTTATTGCAAGGATAATATATGCTTTGGTAGGCATTGGAGGCCTGTATATGCTTACAATGTACTCAAAATTTGAGGATACGGGCATAACCGTTAAATCAAGATAAGAGGTATGTGCATATGGTTAAGGACTGTATGCACATACTACATAGCTTTATAGGCAGTTGTATGTACATATTTACTTTATTATACCTACATTTTTTTAAATAATGTAAATTATATACGTGACTTTCAGCGGAAAGTTACTGAATTAATGCCGGTTAAGGTAAAATCTTACAATATATCGGGCAAAAATTAATAAAAAATTGTTAATTATTTTGCTGAAAAATTTTGGATTTTAGTCTTGTGCCTGATTTTAATAAATGATATAATGTCTACTTGTAATTATAACTTAATGCTAACGGGGGGATTATGATGAAATTTGGCAAAAAATTTAAAGGGCAAATTTTAAAGACGTTTTCTGTTGCTGCTTTAGCTGTCAGCGTTGCAGCACCGAATGGTGTCAGTGCTTTTACCTATACGCCTACATCAAACCTTTCTTATAGAGAGGTAAGTGACAAGGTTGATACTATTACGGATAAGTATGCGCCAACCTATTACAAAACCAGCAACTATTCGGAGAGTGATCCGCTATATGCTGCAACACGTTTCCATATCTTTGCATCGGATGATGTACAGATTAATGCACATACAAACGGCAACATAGCTGCAAATCATATGTCGATTGCGGGCTCAAACTCAGGTACTTCGGGTCTGCCTACCGAGCTTCTTATCTCGGAGGTATCCTACATTAAGGACTTTACCGGCATTAACTCACAGATTTTGTGCAATGGTAATTCGCCTCTTGTAATCGGACCAGATGTTGTTGTTGATACATACGATAACGGTAACGGTTTTACCGTTAAGGGCTCTACTATGGAATATGCTGTGCAGATGAACAACTCCAGCGTTAAAAATATTTTCCAAGAAACAGAGGGTGGAGCAACCTTTATTGATATGGATGCAGAGTTTGCAAAGCTTATGAAGCTTTCAAAAGGGCTTGCTGAGGCTGAGCCTACAGATGACAGCAGTATAATTGATTTTACTGACTGGAACAGCAGAAAAATAAATGTTGATATGTCAAAGCCATATACAATGCTCAGTGTAAATGCCTATGACCTTGCAGGTAATACGCCTATAACAATTACCGGCTATGATGAAACAGGCTCCAATTCCGTCATTATAAATGTTGACCTTAAGGATTATTCGGGCGGTACCTTTGATGAGGGCGCCCATATTAAGTACAATACCGTCAGCGGTGAACAAATTGGTAATAAGGAAAGAACTACTTGGGAGTATGGTAAGGTCCTTTGGAACTTCTATGACAGCAGTGAGTCTGACGGCTGCTACAAAGGTAAAATTAATATAAACGGTAATTTTCTTGGCTCAATACTTGCACCTTGTGCAAATGTTGAAACAAATCAGAATTTTGACGGTACAGCAGTCTGTGCTACCTTTACAAACCATGCTGAAACCCATAGAAACGATTTCCTTGGGAATATGCCTTTGCTTTTGGATGACATTGATGATACAACTGCATCCACGGTATCCACAACAGATACTACTGCAGAAACGACAACTGAAACAAGCACAGCTACCGTAACTGAAACAACAACTGAAACAACAACCGAAAACAGTACATCTACAGAGGCAACAACTGTAGCAGCTGAGAGTACTACTGTAACAACAAAAGCTACTGAAACTACAACAGAAGCTACTACATCTACCAACACTACCGAAGTAACTACGAGGAAACATGGCGGCAACGGTAATGATGATGATGATAAAACCACCTCAACTACAGAGGAAAGCTCAACAGAGACAACAACCGATGCTGCTGAAACAACCACAAATGGCAGTGGTGATGACGATGATGATAAGACCACTACGGAAACCTCAACCGAAACAACTACAGGTGCTATTGAACAAACAACTAAAGAGGATATAAGTGATTCTTCAACGGAAACTACCTCTACAGAGGACTTTGGCTCATCATCTACGGAATCAACTACTGAGCATACAGAGGAAAGTGAAACCTCTACAGAGGATGATACATCCGAGAGTACAACCGAGGATGAGGAGGACTCAACATACGAGGATACTACCAATGAGGATATAACTACCAGCGGTCAGGTAACAACTGATGTAACTACAAGTGAGTCAACAACAGAATCTACTACAGAAACAACTGAAACTACAACTGAAGCTGCTGCAGAAACCACTACAAAGAGTGGTCATGGTTCGGATAATGATTCTGAAGATAAGACATCGGGCAGTACTGAAACCTCAACAGTTATATCTACTGAGGAGAGTACAGAGGTGGCCACTGACACATCAACCGAAACTACCACAAAGGGCAGCGGTTCAAGCTCATCAACGGGTGAGGATAAGGATAATAACAATAACTCATCAGGCGGCGGTAGCGGAACAGGCGATAATAATACAGAGGACACAACTGCAGAGGATGAGTCTGTTACGGAAACAGTAACTGAAACAACTACAAAAGACGGTGACAGCTCATCAAATGATTCGGGCTCTTCAAGACGCAGCGGAGGCGGCTCTTCAAGCAACAAGGCAACCGTAGCAAAGGATGATGACCCTGAAAATACAACTGCCGTTTCAGAGGAAGAAATTGAGGCAGTAACTGATACGGATGTTGATGTAAGCGATGCTGACAAAACAAATGATACAGATACGGAAGATGTAGCTGCCGATACAAATGCCACAGATGCAAGTGAAGCAGTTACAACGGCTACTGATACGGCAACAGAGACTGCAACGGTATCAAGTGATGAGGTAACATACACTGTTTCGGTCACCGATGCACAGGATACGACTCAGGCAGTTGACGGCGTAACGCTTCCACAGACGGGCTCCGTAATTAATACTAAGGCTCTGTTCGGCGCAGGTTGCGGTATTATTTGCTTAGGTATATTCCTTGTACTTAAGAGCAAAAGAAAAGCTGCATAATTTTTGATTTATTGACCCTCTCATTTTTTGGGAGGGTTTTTGTATGCCTTGATATTGATTAATCAGCAGCCATGTGTTAAAATTAGTAATATACCAAAAATGAGGTTTATCTATGAAAATAATGAGAATAACGGGTATTGCACTCATTGCTTTGGGCATAATTATTGTTGCTGTCGCTGCCCTGATGAATTATATGGCAGAGAAAAAAGGCACTGAGTTGGTGCAGGCATATTTAAGCTATGCAGAGCATATAACTGAAATTGAGTATATTACGGAAGCAACTACGGGAGAAAATGTGCAGATAACAAAGGCTGCGGCAGAGCCTGTTACAATTCCTCAGGGAGTTATGGGTGTAATAATTATGGATAAAATTAATTTAAGCGCCCCTTTGGTGGAGGGAACGGATAATAAAAGCATTCGTTTTGCTTTGGGTCACTTTGAGGATACAGCTTTACCGGGAGAAACAGGTAATTTTGCTGTAGCAGGACACAGAAGCTACACTTTCGGTGAGTATTTTAACAGGCTTGATGAAATGACGGCAGGCGATACTGTTAAGGTTATGTATGGAGGTAATACCTATACATATATAGTCGATGAAAGCTATGTGGTGGAGCCTGACCAAACAGAGGTGCTTGCTCCTACGGAAAATGCAGCAATTACACTTATAACTTGTACTCCTAAATGGACGGCAACTCACAGACTTATTGTTAGGGGACATTTGTCGGAGGATAATTATGGGTGAAATATCGTTTTATATACATATACCATTTTGCAAAAGCAAATGCCTGTATTGTGACTTTTTAAGCTTTGCGGACAGAGAAAAATATGTGCAGACCTATGTAGATGCACTTATAAATGAGATTAAGGCTTTTAAAACCAACAGTATGGTAAAAAGCGTGTTTATCGGCGGGGGAACTCCCTCAGTTATAGACAGCAAATATATTTGTATAATAATGAGTACCGTTTACGATAATT
>CALIRN010000012.1 GCA_938042265.1 uncultured Eubacteriaceae bacterium | reverse complement strand
GTCAGCCTCCCATATATCAGTGCCGCCCCGTTCCTCAAAGCTCTTTTTCTGCTCGTAGAGATACACCATATATTCGCCCTTGCTTATTTTACTGCCGTTGATTGTCAGTACATAATCGTTATTGCCGCCTGAACAGGCACAAAGAGAAAAAAGAATAAAAATTAAAAGTAAAACGGATGTAATCCTTTTCATAAATTCACCACCAATGACAATAATCAAGGGAAAACGAAAGAAAATTCCCTACTATATAACTTATTATACAACAGCATTAATGGAATTTTCAACAAAATATTACGTTGTAATAAAAGTGTAACAATACGGCAATTTAGGTTGAAAATGTATATGTTTTATGCTATTATAACAATAATTATTTATTCATCGGAGGTTTTTGTTATGAGGGTACTTGTCTGCGGCGGTGCGGGCTATATAGGCAGTCACACTGTATATGAGCTGATTGAGCAGGGACACAGTGTTGTGGTTTTTGACAGCCTTGTAAAGGGACATAAGGCTGCCGTCCATAAGGACGCAAAGTTTTATATAGGTGATCTTAGGGATGAGGAGGCAATCGACAGGGTTTTTAATGAAAATAAGATTGATGCGGTTATAGACTTTGCGGCATTTTCACTTGTGGGTGAAAGCTGCTCACAGCCTCTTACCTATTTTGACAATAATGTTTACGGCACATTAAGACTATTGGAGGCTATGAACCGTGCGGGGGTCAAAAAAATTGTGTTTTCCTCAACGGCAGCTGCCTATGGTGAGCCAAAGAGTATACCTATTGTGGAAAGTGACCCTACAGAGCCTATAAATCCTTATGGGGAAACAAAGCTTACTGTTGAAAAGATGCTTAAGTGGTCTGACAGGGCTTATGGCATCAGGTATGTTGTACTGCGTTATTTTAATGCGGCAGGTGCTCATATCAGCGGTGAAATCGGCGAGGACCATTCTCCTGAAAGTCATCTTATACCTATTATTCTCCAAGCGGCGGCAGGGATAAGGGAGCATATTTCAATTTTTGGGGATGATTATCCTACGGCAGACGGCACCTGTATACGTGATTATATTCATGTGACGGATTTAGCCGATGCTCATATCAAGGCGTTGGAAAAGATTGATAGGGACGATACTTCAGCTATATATAATCTTGGCAACGGTACAGGCTTTTCCGTTAAGCAGGTTATAGAGGCTGCAAAGCAGGTAAGCGGCAGACCAATTAAGGTTCTTACCGAGGGCAGACGTGCGGGTGATCCTCCTATACTTATTGCATCAAGTAAAAAGGCTGTTGAGGAGCTTAATTGGCAGCCGAAATTCAATACACTGCCAATGATTATTGAAACCGCATGGAGGTGGCACAGTACACACCCTAATGGATATAATGATAAAGAGTAAAATAAACGGAATGCTAACTGCATTCTGTTCAGCTTGTCGAAAAAGTCTACCCGAAAGGGTAGTCTTTTTTTGATAAGCTGTGGTATAATAAACACATACGTGTTTAGGAGCCTCAGCCTGTCGGCTGACTCTCCGCAAAAGCAGAGCTTTTGCATTATACTACTCACAGGTCGACAAAGCCGACCTGTTTCGTACCATAATCTGCAAAAACAAAGCCTCCAGCCTTGTTTTTGTTGCGATTATGGTATAATGAAAAAGGCTGTAAAGAAAGCTGTTCATGTTGCTGCAAAGGTATATGAGGAGCAGCTTGCTTAAAGAGATAATCTAATACCGAGAAGCTCACGGCAAAAAACCATTTAAAGATAAGAACGATAAATATGACAGCGTGGCATTTGACGGACTTTACGATAGACTTACTTATTTACAACAAAAGAATACCTGTATTGCCTTACAAGCGACCGATGGGCAAGAAAGGTTTTTTCAGACCTTATGAGTATTTTTTAGACAAATATTATGACTGCGTTATCTGTCCCGAAGACCATGTTTTAAACTACGCGACAGCCAGCCGCGACGGCTATAGAGAATACAAGAGCAATACTTACATTAAAACAAAAATCGGAGGTATATTATGAAATTTCTAAAAAGATGTATATCAATTGGCATACTGGCATCAGCAATAGCAATCAGCGTATATAGTGTAAATGCCGCCGAGTCGTCAGAAAATTATCCTGTTACGGTATGGTCAGCAGATAATATGGAGATTGGTAATACTACGGGCATAAATGGTCTGGAATTTATTCAGCCCACAGATACAACAGCGGTACCTGTAAAGGTAACAAACGATGGGCGAAATGCCAAAGAAATTAAGTTTAATAATACAATTAAAACCGGTGGCGGTTCCAGTATGCTTACTGAAACTGTTCCAAAAACAAGAGCAGTAAAATTTACCGTTACTAAGCCCTGTAACGTTATTATATATGCTTATGGTGCAAGCAGCAATGGCACAGTCATTATGAAAGTAAGCAATTCTTCAAAAATTATTGATACTTTTGCCACTCAGCACAGTGTGCTCAATAAATATGTATCTTACCTTGACGAGGCAGGTACATATTATATTTATGGAGATGCAACATTGGGTATATGTCAAGTCAGCGTTGGTTATGTAAAGGGAGATGTTGACTTTGATTTTGATTTAGATTGGAACGATTTAAGAATAGCAAGAAAGCATATTTATGACAATATGCAGATTGATGCTTTAGTTTTAAAGAATATGGACATTGATAATAGTGGAAGTATTACTGCAAGGGATGCTTCCTGTATGGCTTCAAATATTGATGAACCTGCTAAGGCATATTTCTTAGATTACGCAATTTGGAATGCTAATGAAATGCAAATTGGCTATCCCGAAACCTACCAATATTTAGAACTTGTCTATGAAGATAATAACCCTAAAAACCAATCTATGTGTGTAAAATCTACAAATAAAACCTTTTTAGGTGAAGACGGCGAAAAAAAGACCTATACCAAGTGCATTCAAACTGCAGGAGATAGCGGTAATGGCATTGGTAACTATCCGGTAACCAAGGCAGTAAAATTTAATTTGTCTAATAGCTCATATGTTACTCTATATTTGAGCACAGGTTCAAGTAAAACTATTCAGCATAAGGCTCAGATAATAAATGCAGACGGAGTCAATGTTGCAGAGTTTAATATAGATAAGAATATAAGCAGATATACGGTTCAACTGCCACAAAATGAAACTTATTTTGTAACAAGTAATACAGGAAAATTAAATATCTATGAGATTGATGTTTTAAGCAGCTTGAACAACAGTTGTTCTAAAACAATTAATGTTGAAGCCGGAAAAACATATACAGTATATCTTACTGTAAATAATGGTAAGCTAATTGGCAAATTACCGGTTAAATTAACCTATAATTCGGCAGCAATTACTTTGGAATCTATTGGTGCAGGCAGCAAAGCAGCCATTGGCACATGCAATGACAGAACCGTAATAACGGAAATCGGACAGGGGTATATTGTTTTTAAACCATATGACTGGAAGGATAACGAAGGCGGAATTATGACGGATGTAGTCTTTAAAGCATCATCAAGCGGAACAACTGAGCTTACACTAAGTATGCAGGAGGGATAAAAATGTTAAAACAACTTAAAAAGTTATCTGCATTAGCATTACTGGTTGTTTTTATGACAGAAAGTGTTTCTGCAGCAGGGATAGATAGTATTATACATATTACCGAGGGTGCGGGTAGCTATATAACACAGGGAATGGATAGATTTTATGGCGCTCTTGACAGAATTACAAGCGGTATGGCTTTTGATGATATTACCAGTGGTACGGCTGTTGATGATATTGTCAGCGGGCAGACCTTTGAATGGGAGGCTGCCGAAAATATATTAAACAGCAATAGCTCATATTCTTTTTTGACAAATACTGAAAAGAGAATATTAAATTATGTGTTTGGTGTAAGAGAAGATACTATGCTTGATTTAGAGAAAAATGGATATTCTCTTAAAGCATCGGTCAACCCTGCACTGATAATGCAGAGAATGAATTTTGATGTGACGCAAGCAGAAGCTATGGCTGAAAAACTGGGTGAAAATCCCGCGCTGAGCCAGTCATTAAGGTTCAGAAATCTGCAGTTATCTTATGGTGGTTGGGAAAATAATAAGTTTACAGCGAAAAATGTAGCTTCGTTAATGGCTGACGGATACAATGAGTCTGAAGCTGTTGGATTATTTATTATGTCCCAGACTCTTAATATGTCTATTGATGAAATTAAAAATAATACAAGCTCCGTAAATATAGAGAAACCAAGCGTTGAGCTTGAAACTAATTCTGAAACTTTGACAGATATGAATTCAGAAATTATTTCTGCCGGTGAATCACATTTATTAGCAGGCAGTACAAATAGTGAGGCTGTTGTGTATAATGCAGTAGCCGAAAACGCAGAGAAAATGGAAATTATTGCTGATGCTGAAATACCGGATGTATTTGGCTCATCAGAAAGTATTGAGCAGACGGATGAATTAACCCAAAATACGCCTGATATTGAAGTGTCCAACACAGAAAATGCATTGAACACAGAATTCCTTTCCGACATTGCACAGCAATATGGAATTAATGACAATATTCTTATAAATTATGCAAATGAAAACGGACTTAGTGCCGAAAATATAGAGGATAATATTCTGTCAAAGACAGATGAACTTGGCTTAAGTATAGCCACCACTTTAGCGACTGATTCTGATACTGATACCGAAATTGAAAAGGATGATAACAAGCTTAAGGGCCCTTTTGTAGCAGCGTCGGGCATAAATGACAGCATTAATTATACTACAGGTGCAGTTATGTACGATGAGAATATTTTATCTCTGCCGGGAGTAAACGGTCTTGACCTTAACTTAAGCCTACATTATGATTCAAGCAAAAGATTCAGATATGATGACGGCGGAAGTGAAGTTTTTAAAAACGACAATGAGGTGTGGGATTTAGGCTTTACAAGGCTTACAAATGAGCTGGGTGGAAATATCGGCTCTACATTTAAAGATAGAATAAATAGTATAAAGCTTTCCGACGGAACGGTTTACGATTTGTCTTGGAAAGCATCTCAGAAATGTTACATTCTTGAACAGGCAGCTTTTGACAATATTTTGGTTTATAAGGATGAGGATGCCTCATTTAAAACTGCAACAGGAAAAACCAGTACTTACTATGCATCATATATTGACGGTACAAGAGAATACTTTGATGCTACAGGTAATTATATGGGTACCATGGACAGGTTTGGTAATAAAATAGTGCTTAGTGCCGACGGCAACACAACAACCATTACCGACAGTGTGGGAAGAACTGCTACTATAAGCTATGCCGTAAGCGAAAACACAAAAACCATGACAGTTACGGCACCGGATAACAGCAGCATAATTTTAACGTTTACAAAATATAAACTCAATAATTATAACTATATATGGTATTTGACAAAGAAATCTCAAACAGTAGGTGGAGTTACACTAAATACGATATACACCTATGATAGAAGCTGCACCTATGAAATATACAGTGAACGCAGTCCTCATAAAAAGTACAGGGAGATTTTGCTTACAGGGGTTACGTATCCCACAGGCATGACACTGAACTATGAGTATGGTAGGGGCAGAACACCGGGTTGGAATGATGTGTCGTCTACTTCAAGGTCAAAGTACGAATATAGCAGAATAACACGCAGATATTACAATGTATCCGATGCCGTAAAAAATGATACAACATACGAATACACGGATACCAACTATATGGGATATGTACCTGAAGACTACAGAGAAAGAGAATATACATTTGGTATGACATCTGAGGATGAAAGAGGTCTGTATACAAAATATGTTTTTGATGAAAATGCACTTAATACATTTATTGTAAGCGGAAGCAATGAACTGCAACTTGAAGATAATACTTTCAATACCTCAAATGTATTCACCAAGACAATGTCATACAGTAAAACCTCCAAGACCTATGAGGATGAAAAAATATACAATCCCAATCCTACACATATTACATTAAAAACCAATGCAGGAACAAGAAGTGAATATTATGAGTATAATACATCAGGTCTTGTATCGGCATACTATAGTCCATTGACAGGAAATAGTAAGAATGAGGAATACAAAACGTCCTATGTATATGGCAGTTATGGACTGATTAAAAGTAAAACCTATAAGCAGAATGCGTCTACAACGATTGTTGAGAGCAACACCTTTACATCAGATAACTGTAGTGTGGCTACAAATAAGGTTACAGTGGGAACGGCTGATAAAGCAGAAACCCGGTATACCTACAATGATAACGGCAGTCCCCTAACCGTAAACGAATATACGGATGCAAGCAACAGTATAACCACTGCATATACCTACTATGATAACGGTATGCTTAAATCCGAAACAAAAGGCGGAGTTACGCAAAGCTATGGGTATGACACTATGGGTAGGGTAACTAAGTATACTGACGGTAATAATGGAGAAACCGATTATACTTATGATACAATGGGAAATGTTACATCAAAGAGTTCTCCCAAAGGCAACAGTGAAAGCTATGAATATTCTTATACTGCCAATACAATTAATTATATTGATGCAAAAAGCACCGAAACAGTATACAAATATGACCCTGCAGGCAATCTGCTTAAGGTTCAGTGCGGTGGTGATATCCTTGCTGCTTACACCTATAATGCCAGTATGCTGTGTTCCTCTGAAACCATAGGCAACAGCATTACACTCTATGGATATGATGTGGCAGGCAGATTAACCTCGGCTACGGTGGCAAATAAGAATAATGAAGCTGAGGTAGTTCATAAGGAAGAGTATGGCTATATCGGTTATGATGTATTATGTGAAGTAACAAATACAATAAAAAATAATAATTATAACGGTGACAGTAAAGATATTATAGAAACCATTTCAGTAAATGCCTGCGGTTGGGTAACGGAAAAATACAATTCCGATAAAAATAACAATGCCAATGCCAGCCCAATTTATAAGTATGAGTATGACTACCTTGGCAATCCGACAAAGGTTCTGGTTAATACTGCATCTGTAGCAATCAGCACTCCCGACTCCGATTATGCAGCTACAACCTATGAGTATGACTATGCAGGCAGAGTGACTAAGGAAACCGACAGCTACGGCAACAGCAAAACCTACACTTATGACCGGTTGGGCAGAAAAATCACTGAGCGTGATAAAAACAACAATGCCAGCTATTTTGATTATTATGAAACAGGCAATCTTAAGCATCAGGCAATACCTCTGGTGGAGTCTGCATTTATTCAGACCTGGTATACCTATGACGGTAATGGAAATATGCTTACTGATGTAACAAACAACTATGCCATAGGTGCATCGCAGACAAGTGTCAGAAAAACAACATATACTTATGATGCGGATAATAACTTAACAAAAGCAACATCAGTTGACAATGCAAATGGTTCAAGCTATACTGAATACAGATATGATGCCAATGGCAATCGCACACAGGTAATAAGTGCCAATGGTCAAAACACAGCTAATTATGAGTATGATAAGTATAACCGGGTTATAAAAATGACTGACCCAATGGGTTATGTTGAAACCTATACCTATGATATAGCAGGTAACATGACCTCTAAAAAGGATAGAAACGGCAATATCATAAGCTATGCCTATGACCCCGCCAACAGGCTTACAAAGGAGTATTCGGGCAATAATGTACGTGCCGAGTATACCTACGATATGGCAGGTAACAGGATAATAGAAAGCAATGCCAATGTAACGGTAAAATCACTTTACGGCAGTAATAGTACTTTAACAAAGCAAAGCTTTATATATCCGGGGCAGACAGGCAAAAATTATGAGGTTTGTTATTCATATGATGCAAGAAAGAATGTTACCTCAAGAGAAATTTGGCAGCATAATGAAAATAATTACAGGGAATACGAGTCCATACAGCTGTACAACTATGCCTATGACAACAACAATAATATGCTTGCCGTAAAGGACAGCAACGCAGCGGGTGCACATATTTATGCCGCATACACCTATGATGCAAACGGAAACCTGAAAACGGAAACCCTTGATAACGGTATACAAAACACCTATTCCTACAACAAGGCAAACCTTATATCAGGTATGGCTGTTAAAAATGGAAGTACGGTGTTGTCAGGCTACACATATACCTACTATCTTGACGGCAATCTGCAGAAAAATGTTTACAATCTGCAGGGTAAGCAGACAAAAACCGTTGAATATACCTACGATAACACAGGCAGACTTAAAACCGAAAGTGCCACAAGAAGCGGAGCAACAGATACATACTCTTATACCTATGATGCCGCAGGCAACAGGAGCACCCTGACGGCAACAGGCACACAAAACTACACAACATCATATACTTATGATAAAAATAACCGTCTGCTTAAGGAGAGAAAACTGCTTACC
>CALIRN010000011.1 GCA_938042265.1 uncultured Eubacteriaceae bacterium | reverse complement strand
GCTTTTCCAGCAGTTTCTTCTTACGGGTAATATCACCGCCGTAGCATTTGGCAAGTACATCCTTGCGTACTGCGGAGATAGTAGTGCGGGCAATAATCTTATTGCCGATGGCGGCCTGGATAGGTATTTCAAACTGATGGCGGGGTATTTCCTTTTTCAGCTTTTCAGCCATTTTTCTGCCCTTTTCCTGTGCGGAGTCCTCATGTACTATAAAGCTTAAGGCATCCACAACCTCTCTGTTTACCAGCATATCAAGCTTAACAAGCTTGGATTCCTGGTAGCCGCAAAGTTCATAATCAAAGGAGGCATAGCCTCTGGAACGGGACTTAAGCACATCGAAAAAGTCATATATAATTTCATTAAGAGGTAGCTTATAGGTAAGCAGCACCCTTGTTTCCTCAATATATTCCATACCGATATATTCGCCGCGTCTTTGCTGACAAAGCTCCATAATTGTACCTACATATTCACTGGGAAGGATAATTTCAGCCTTTACAATCGGCTCTTCCATTTTTAATATGGTGGTAATATCAGGTAAATCCGAGGGGTTTGAAAGGTTGATTACCTCACCGTTTGTAAGATATACCTTGTAAATAACGCTGGGAGCAGTGGTTACAAGGTCAAGGTTATATTCCCTTTCAAGGCGCTCCTGTATAATTTCAAGGTGTAAAAGACCAAGAAAACCGCAGCGGAAGCCGAAGCCTAAGGCAATAGAGGTTTCAGGCTCAAATGTAAGTGCGGCATCATTAATCTGCAGTTTTTCAAGTGCATCTCTTAAATCGGGGTATTTTGAGCCATCAGCAGGGAAAATACCGCAGTATACCATTGAATTTACCTTTTTATAGCCGGGTAACGGCAGGGCTACCGGGTTATCAGCAAGGGTAACGGTATCGCCTATTCTTGTATCACGTACATTTTTTATGCTGGCTGTAAGGTAGCCTACATCACCGGCCCTAAGCTCATCAACAGGGATAAAGCGACCCGGACCGAAGGCGCCTACCTCGACAACCTCAAACTCCTTGCCTGTTGCCATAAAGCGTACCTTATCTCCTGACTTGACTTTGCCGTCATAGACACGCATAAATACTATTACACCGCGATAGCTGTCGTAAACGCTGTCAAATATAAGTGCCTTGAGGGGAGAGTTTTCATCACCGTCAGGTGCAGGTATATCACTTATTATACGCTGAAAAACCTCATCAATATTAATATCGGCCTTTGCTGAAATCAGAGGTGACTGAGAGGCATCAAGGCCGATTACGTCCTCAATCTCCTTTTTTACACGCTCAGGTTCTGCAGAGGGCAGGTCAATTTTATTGATAACTGGCAGTACCTCAAGGTCATTGTCAAGGGCAAGATACACATTTGCAAGAGTCTGTGCCTCAACGCCCTGTGCCGCATCAACTACAAGCACTGCACCGTCGCATGCTGCAAGTGCCCTTGATACCTCATAGTTAAAGTCAACGTGACCGGGGGTATCAATAAGGTTGAGTGTGTATTCCTCTCCGTCCTCAGCCTTGTAAATAAGACGTACAGCCTGCGCCTTTATGGTAATACCTCTCTCTCGCTCCAAATCCATATTGTCAAGCACCTGCTCCTGCATTTCACGCTCGGTAAGCAGACCTGATTTTTGGATAAGTCTGTCTGCAAGGGTACTTTTGCCGTGGTCAATATGAGCTATTATGCTGAAATTTCGTATTTTTGATTGTCTGTCTGAACTCATTTATTGATGTTTCTCCTTTATTTCGTAAAACGTGGATATTATTATAACATAAATTTTTACCAAAAAAAAGATATTTATTTTAACCGACTAAGTAAGTCCTCTGCATCTTAGGCAGAGGGTACTTACTGTTGTATTCAGTGGTGAGTGCAAGCTCCCGATAATACAAAGGCATCATTGATGCCGTAGGTTTCCAGTACGTAGCGAAAGCGAAGTACGAATATCCTTTAACTTGATTGATTGAAGCTCCTTTGATTTATAGGAGAGTCGGAAAGAAATCCCACAGGCAAAACAGAGTAAGCGAAGTACGAATATTCATGATACGTATCAGTAATACTTCCTTGTTACGGTTTTGCCGAGTTGTCCCATAAGCTTATACAAATCATTTAATATAAGCATACGCAGACCAAGGTCATTAGTCAGCTCGCTTTTGCTGTGGGCGGGGTTTTTCTGCATACCGATAAAAAGGTTAAGGTTGGTGCATTCCGAAATAAGCAGCCTTGTAAGCAGATCGGCAGCATTCTGTCCCTTAGGGATTGCCCCTGTATTTTTATATCCCCTTAACAGATCAACTGTGCGCTTCAGCGTAAGCACACCCTCCGTTACAAGGTCTATGCCCTGAAGGGTAGCAGTGGGAGGTATCTTAGGGTCAATATATGTAAGGGAAGGTGTAAGCTCCTTACCCATAATTCTTGCAGCTATGGTTGCAGAGCTGCCGCCACAGATAATCTTTTTACCCTCAGGTGACAGAAAATCACGTATTATACGCTCATCATCCTCGGGATTTACAGGAGGACCGCTGAACAGGCTGACAGGCTTTATTACCTGTATTTTAACTGCAGCAGCGGTGGTGTCGTCTCCGGGTTTATTGTCATACAGGCTGCCGCATTTACGGCAAAGAAGCTCGGTTACGGCTTTTGCGTTTATATCATCGGAATGTGCGGCAATATATTTGCTTACGTTTTCCAACCCCCAGCCCAGAGGATATTTACTGCCAAGCCCCGAATAAATTACACCGTCGCTTATAAGCATAAGCAAATCTCCCGATTTGACGGTAAAGTGGGATTGTTTTATTTTATGTCCGCATATACTTCGATTTTCATATTCAATATTCATCAGTGAATTATTGCGTACAAAAATACAGGCGGGAGAGTCAAACTCTGTAAGGCATACCCTGCCGTCATTGCTTATTTTTAATATGGAAAAGGTAGAGTAGGCAACTTTGCGGACCTGACAGACAGGCAGTGTGTTTACAACGGTTTCAACTGTATCCTCCAAGGTGGCACCGCCAATCATCATAGTGGATATAATCTTTCCCGTAATGGTGGAAAGTATGTTTGCTTTAACTCCGCTGCCAAGTCCGTCTGAGAGTACCAGAATAAGGCTGTCGGAGCTGCGGATAATTTCCACATGGTCGCCGCACAGCTCCTCCCTGTACTTGGTAAGGCTTGTGTAGGCTGCATCAATATATATATTACTCATGGCTGTCAGTCTCCTCGGCGGCAATTAAATCCTTAAGCTTACTTAAGGCAACCTTTGTTTCGGCAGTGGTTTCACCTAAAAGTCCCGCTATCTGCTGTGCCACAAACATCTGCTTGTCAATAACCTTCTGAGCAAGCTCAAGGGACTGCATTTTTTTTTCGTATGCTTTTTTGCGCCTCACCTCTTCGTCGGTTATATCCTTTATGGTTGCAATTGCCATATTATGCTCTGCTGAATATATTATGGACTGCTCCGTTATAAGCCCCAGCTCCTCATAGTACACGTTTTTGTCAAATATGCTGGTTTTTGTTTCAATAACCTGTCTGAAATTTTTATCGTCTATAAGCTCACTTATTTTTCTGCCGATTACGGCACGTCTTGCAGTTTTGAATATACGCTGTGCCGCAACATTAAACTCCCTAATCAGCATAGCGGAGTCAACTGCAATTATCATATTTGGAGTAAGTGAAAGTACCGTATTTGACAGTGACTGGTTAATGTTTAAAAGATAAGGCAGGCACATATGTATATCTGCTTTGTGATGATATACTGCCGCAGCCTTTTCTCTGCAGGTAGGGTAGCCGCATATACCGCAGTCAAGCTCCTGCGATTTGGTATATTTACCCATTTGTGCAAGTATTTCATTGATATCCTCATCACTTGGTTTAGACTCACTGTATGGATCGGGAAGGTGAGAGGCTGAAATATTGGTTATAAGACAGCTTCTTGCAGGCTTGGCACTGTCGGCATAGTCTTTTACACGTATGCGCCTTTCAAATCTGCCGCCTGTATTATTGGGCATGAAGGGACCGCCTATACAGCCTCCGTCGCATGCCCATATTTCCGCAAAAACATTAGATACTGAGCCGGCTTTAAGCTCATTAAGCATCTTTTTTGCACTTTCAAGCCCTCCTGCGGAAAGCAGGTCGTAATCTCCCGCCTTATCTGTACCCTCATATTTGTCAAATATATTTATTATATCCTTGGTAATACCTCCCTGTATAGGATAA
>CALIRN010000010.1 GCA_938042265.1 uncultured Eubacteriaceae bacterium | reverse complement strand
TATTGCCTGTGCAATACGGCATAAGGAGGATTTTATTATGAGAATGATGTTGGTTGGTGCAGGTGCGGTTGGTGAAAGCATACTTAAAATCATTAATGCAAGAGATGCTAAAAAGGAATGGCTTGAATTTGTGCTTGTGTGTGATTATGATGAAAACAGGGCAGCGGAGGTAGCGTCGGCTTTAGGTGACGGACATAGGTTTGCATCCCATAAAGTAAATGCTACAGATATTGCTGAAATGACGGCATTGATTAAGGAATATAAAATTGATTTTGTAATGGATGCGGCACCTCCATTTGCAAGCAATATGATTTTTGACGCTGCCTTTGAGACATGTGCAGATTACGGCAGTATGGGTACATGGTCGGTGCCTATGGATAATCCACGGTTTGGGCTTGGCATTGAAAACAGCTATATCGAGCCTATGACAAAGTATAATTTTGACAGACATGACGCATGGAGTAAAAAAGGGAATATGGCGGTTATCTGCATGGGTATTGATCCCGGTGTGGTAAATGTATTTGCCAAATATGCGGCGGTACATCTGTTTGATGAGCTTAGGGAGCTGCATGTAAAGGACGGCGGCAATTTATCTATACCATCTGCCGATACTGATGATATACTCTTTGGTTTTAATGTATGGACGGTGCTTGATGAGGTTATGAATCCCAATGTTGAATATGATGAGGCAAGGGGAGGACTGTTTGTGGAGGATGCCTTTGCGGGAGAAGAGGTTTTTGATATGCCGGACGGAGTAGGGCAAAACCGTCTTGTAAAGGTTGAACATGAGGAGGTGGTAACAATGCCCCGTTACCTCAGTGATTACGGTCTTAAAAGGTGCACCTTTAAAATCAGCCTTGATGAAAATCTTATTACGGCGCTTAAGGTAATAAATAAGCTTGGTTTAAGGAGTATACACCCCATTGATGTAGGCGGTGTAAGCATAGTGCCCAGGGATGTTGTTGCCGCATGTGCGCCTCAGCCTAAGGATATAGGCAATGAGATGATTGGCGAAATGCTTGTGGGAGTTGACTGTATCGGTATTAAAGACGGCAGAGAAAAGGAATATTTTATTTATCAGCCATTTGATAACCAACAATCCATGAAGGATTGGGGCTCACAGGCGGTTGTTACACAAACGGGCTTTGGAGCTGCGCTTGCCATAGAGCTTATAGGTAAGGGTATATGGAGGGACAGAGGAGTGTTTTCACCTGAATATTTTGACCCTGACCCATACATGGAGCTTATGGAAGAAAGCGGGTTTATATACAGGATTGAGGAGAGAAAATAAGCAAAACAGGGAGGCTTCTCGTTATGAGGAGCTTTTTTGTATATATATGTAAAATTTAAAAATATTTATATTGCAATTAAACCATATAAAAGTTATAATAAGCATAATTGTATTTTTCAAAATCTGGCTAAACGGAGGTAGAGATGAACAAACTTATACAGTTTAAAAACATAGTTAAGGAATTTGACGGACAGATAGTTTTAAAAGGTATTAATCTTGATATTTATGAAAATGAGTTTGTTACACTGTTGGGACCAAGTGGCTGCGGCAAAACTACCTTGCTTAGAATTTTGGGTGGTTTTTTACAGCAGAATGAGGGTAAGGTGCTTTTTGACGGCAGAGATATATCAGAACTACCGCCTCATAAAAGAGAGCTTAACACTGTATTTCAGAAGTATGCTCTTTTCCCTCACCTGAATGTTTATGACAATATTGCCTTTGGTCTTAAGCTGAAAAAGGAGCCTAAGGATATTATTGAGCAGAAGGTTATGAGAATGCTTAAGCTGGTAGGTCTTGAGGACTTCGGCAAAAGAAGCGTAAGTGAAATGTCGGGAGGTCAGCAGCAGAGAGTTGCAATAGCCCGTGCGCTGGTAAATGAGCCTAAGGTTCTTTTGCTTGACGAGCCTTTGGGAGCATTGGATTTAAAGCTTAGAAAGGAAATGCAGAGAGAGCTTAAAAAGATACAGAAGGAGGTAGGCATAACCTTTATTTTTGTAACCCATGATCAGGAGGAGGCACTTACCATGTCAGACAAGATTGTGGTTATGAAAGCAGGTGAAATACAGCAGATCGGTACGCCTACAGATATATATAACGAGCCTGTCAACCGTTATGTTGCAAACTTTGTGGGAGAAAGCAATATTATTGACGGTATTATGAGGGAAGATTACAAGGTTGCTTTTAATGGCAAGCTGTTTGATTGTGTGGATTTTGGCTTTGATAAGGATGAAAGGGTTGACGTTGTTATAAGACCTGAGGATATTGATATTGTACCTGTCAGTGAGGGCAAAATTACAGGCAAGGTAAAGTCAGTACTGTTTAAAGGAGTTCATTATGAAACTATTGTTGAAATAAGATCGGGTACAAGTATTACCATCAAAATGAAGGTTGACGAGGTTAAGCCTGTAATAAATGAGTCTGCGGATGAATCTATTACGGCAAGTGACTTCTATCTGGATATAGGCGATGTTGAGGAGGAGCTTACAAGGGCAGATATTATTGCAAGGGCAAATGCTCAGGCGTGGACTACCTCAGACGAAACGGAACTTATATCAATTACAAGGGTGGAATATGATATTAAGCCTGAAAAGGGCAGCTATGATGTGGTATTTTCCACATCACAGGGCACCGAAAAAACAGTTCATGCTATAGTTGCCGATGAAAATAAGGTTGAAGCAACAGAGTATGATGAAATAATTTATGCCGTTAATATTTATAAGGATATTGACGATATTAAGGAAAGTATGACTTTAGGGACTGACCTTAAAACATGGGCTAATGCTCAGGCATGGACAAAGGACGGCTCTGAAAGCATTGATATTACCGATGTGGAGTATGGTTTTGACCCTGGAAATATTATCCCCGGCACCTATGATATTACCTTTAAGACAATGGGTGCGGAATATAAAATCGATACAACGGATAAATACGAGGTAGGCGACAGAGTAGGGCTTACATTTACCCCTGATGATTTGCATATTATGTCCAAGGGGGGATACTGATAATGAAAAATTTTAGAAGTATGGTATATCCGTATATTATATGGTCGGCAATAATGATTGTTGTACCTATGCTTATGATTATTATGTATGCCTTTACCAAGGAGGGAAATTCGGTTATGAGCATCCGTTTTACCCTTGATAATTTTGCGGGCTTTTTCAGGGACAGGGTGTTTATAGATGTTTTAAAGCGGTCATTGATTATAGCACTGGTTACAACGGTTATATGTATACTTTTAGGCTATCCCGTAGCTTATATTATAGCTAAAATGAAACCTAAATCTCAGGTTATAACGGTGCTGTTAATAACTTTGCCTACGTGGATTAATATGCTTGTAAGAACCTACGCTTGGAGAGGTATACTTGATAAAAGCGGACTGATTAATTCCATATTGGGAGTATTTGGCATAGGTCCTGTTAAGCTACTGGAAACAGGTTTTGCGGTGGTGCTTGGTATGGTATATAATTTTATACCCTTTATGATTTTACAGATTTATACCTCTTTGAGCAAAATGGATCCCAGCTATCTGGAGGCTGCAAATGACCTTGGTGCAGACAAGGTACAGGCATTTTTTAAGGTTACGCTGCCTTTGTCAGTGCCCGGCATAATCAGCGGTATTAC
>CALIRN010000009.1 GCA_938042265.1 uncultured Eubacteriaceae bacterium | reverse complement strand
GGATTTGTTTCTGACCTTTGCAAAAATGGGCGCCGTAACCTTTGGCGGAGGATATGCCATGCTGCCCATACTACAAAAGGAGATTGTGGAAAAGCGCGGCTGGGCAACCGAAGATGAGCTGCTTGATTATTATGCAATAGGTCAGTGTACACCGGGTATAATAGCGATAAATACCGCAACCTTTATAGGCTATAAAAACAAAGGCATTCCCGGCGGAATAGCGGCAACACTAGGCGTTGCGTTTCCATCTGTTGTAATTATTATGATTATAGCCGCATTTATACAGAATTTTGCAGATTATGACGTTGTCAAGTATGCCTTCTGCGGTATAAGGGTATGCGTCTGTGTGCTGATATTTGATGCAGTTTTAAAACTGTGGAAAAAGGCTGTTGTGGATAAGCTTACGCTTGCTCTGTTTTTAGCGGTGCTTGCACTTGCCGGTTTTACCTCTCTGCCCGTAACTGTGCTTGTGGTGCTGTCGGGCATTGCGGGCATTGCCTTTAAAATATTAGCTGATAAAAAGGGAGGCAGCAAAAGATGATTTTAATTGAGCTTTATATAAGGTTTTTCCTTGTAGGCCTGTTTTCCGTAGGCGGAGGACTTGCAACACTGCCATTTTTATATGAGATGTCAAAAACCACGGGCTGGTTTACAACTCAGGATATATCAAACCTTGTGGCAATATCCGAGTCCACTCCCGGACCTATGGGTATAAATATGTCTACTTATGTGGGATATATTACGGGCGGCATACCCGGCGGCATAATAGGTCCCCTGGGACTTATTACCCCATCTATTGTCGTTATAATAATTATATCCGTTTTTCTTAATAAATTTAAGGAGAGTAAAACCGTGCAAAATGCCTTTTACGGTCTGCGTCCTGCCTCAGCGGCGCTTATTGCCTCCGCAGGGCTCGGTATTTTAAAGCTTGCCTTTATAGGCAGCAGCCTTAATGCTCAGGTCTTTAAGTCAACCTCCTTTATTGTAAGCGTTGTTCTGGCGGCAGCTATTTATATTGCAATAAAAAAGGTTAAGCTGCACCCTGTTGTTTTTATAGCAATTTCCGCTGTAGTTGGCATAGTATTTAAAATTAATATAGTGTAAAACGCCAAAATTTTGATTAATTTATTACTAAACAATTTTTTTTAGTAAATTTTTAATCTTTTTGCGGAATTTATTTTTCACCTTGTAACACAGCCTGAAATGTGGTATGGTGAATGTAAGCGAGGGAGTATATACTTTATAAGTGTATGCTCTCTTTTTTATTGGATATATTAAGGGTATAAACGGAGGTTAATATGAATATTTTTGATATTTTAGGTCCTGTAATGGTAGGTCCTTCAAGTTCCCATACGGCAGGTGCGGTAAGGATAGGCTATGTTTCAAGAAAGCTGCTTGGGACCGTGCCCGATAATGCAGAAATATATTTTCACGGCTCCTTTGCCGATACAGGCGTGGGGCATGGTACCGATAAGGCAATTGTTGCAGGACTCTTGGGTATGGATACCGACAATATGGATATACCAAACAGCTTTGAAATAGCAAAGCAGAAAGGTATGCGCTTTACCATAGATAAAATTCAGCTTGATAACGTACATCCTAATAGCGTGCTTTTAAAGCTTAAGGGCGGCGACAGGGAACTTAAAATAGTTGCCTCATCACTTGGAGGCGGCAGAATAAGCATTGTACAGATTGATGATATTGACACAAATTTTACAGGTGAATATCCAACACTTATTGTCCACAACCTTGATCAACCCGGTCACGTTGCT
>CALIRN010000008.1 GCA_938042265.1 uncultured Eubacteriaceae bacterium | reverse complement strand
TATACAGGCTGTCATATACCGCACTTGCCTTAACATCAGGCAAGTATACAACATTTTTCAGCATACCCATAGCCTGTGCCGCTTCATCAATACTACCGTACTCACCGCTTATGGTAGCGGCAATTATACCCGCTCCCAAGGCAGGAGACTTAGGTGAGCCTGCAACCCTTACAGGCATATTAAGTATGTCCGCATACAGTTGAGTAATAAACGGGTTGCGCTCCGCAATGGTTCCTACACCGTAAAAGCTGTCAATATATATATCATTTACCGCATACTCTTCAATAACCATACGGGTATCAAAAGCCATACCCTCAATTATAGCACGGTAGAGATGCTCCGGACGTGTATTAATATCCATACCGATAAATACGCTTGAAAGCTCCTTGTCATTAACAGGGCAGACTGTACCCTTCATCCAATTTATGCAAATTATGCCGTTCTCTCCCGGATTCATTTTCATCATACGCTGTGCAATGTAGGAGTGCAGATTTCTTCCCTCTGATTTTGCTCCCTTATGATATTCGGGCGTAAGAAAGTTATTTAAAAACCATGCATAATTATCGCCTACACAATGTAAATTGGATTTATATGTGTAGTAGCCCGGTATTATACTGCCCTTAACGCCTCTGGCAATACCCATGGGCTCTACGCATTTTTCACTTAAGGTAACAAATATTGATGAGTTGCCCATAATTCCCACAAGTCCGCCGCTTTTGCATACATTAAGGGCAGGCAGACAAGCAAGCACATCCACACCGCCTACCGCAACGGCAGTACCCGGCTTAATACCCATCCTGGCAGCCATATTTCTTGTAAGACCTCCCGCACATGTAACAGGCGAAACAACAGGTATGTTAAGCTTAGTTTGATAAAGATTTTCAAGCATTGGGTCAAGAGCCTTTAAAAACTCCTTTGAAGGGGTGGTACCCTCTCCGACCTGAGCCTTAAAGCTTGCCGAAAACGCATTGCGTACGGGGTTTCCCGACAACTGCCATACTAGCCAGTCAGTAGCCTCAATAAAGTAATCTGCCGCCTGGTAAATATTGGGTGACTCTTCAACAATTTCCAAAATCTTAGGTAAAAGCCACTCGGGACTGTCGGAATTCTGCCCTATATTTACCCACGCCTCTTTAAAGGCTTTTGCCATACTGTCAATCCTCTCAGCCTGATCACCTGCGCTGCGATGCCTGGTCACCTTAATATAGGCATGTGGATTATTTTTAAATTCAGGCAAAGCACAAAGCGGTGTACCATCTGCCTTTACAGGCAGAATACAGCAGGAGGAAAAAGCCAGTCCAACACCCACAATATCGGATATATCCACTTTTTCAGCAAGCTCCGATACTGTTTCGACAATTACATCTATATAGTCCTGAGGGTCTGCAATTGCCCAATTTTCAGGCAGAGGCACTCCGTTGAAAAAGTTATTCATCATAATTCCATTATAATATTCAGCCGAAGCGCAGGCAACCTCACTGCCGTTATCCACATCCAGTAACAGCGCACGGCAGCCTGTTTTGCCAAAATCAATGCCTATAGTGTATTTTGACACATTTATTCCCCCTTTCCTGAAATTTACATATTAATCATTGGTTTCAAATAAATCCTCACCGCTTTCCCAGCTGTTGGAAAAGCCTCGCTTGTGTACAGAGCTGCGCACTACCAGCTCACTTTTGAGCAAGGCGCCCTGTTTCTCATTGGTTTTAATCTGTCTTAACAGCATTTCCGCCGCCTTGGCACCAAGCTCGCTTTTACCGTGCTCCATAGATGTAAGCCCTAATATTTCCGCCGTTGCAGAGTTATCAAAGCTTATAATTGATATATCCTCAAAGGGCTTGATATTAATTTCCTTAAGATTGTTTATAAGTGTTTCAGCCGCCTTATCATCCTGACAAATCAAAGCCGTACAGCGGTTCATACCGGCAAAATACATCTGCCTGAACAGGGTGGAAAAAAGCGTCTCGCTTATATCAGCATTATACCAAAGCACATTTTGGTCATTAGCGGACAGCTTATTTTCAATAAGGGTACGTGTATATCCCTCATAGCGCAGATGCCCGCTGATTTCATCGGAACGGAGCATAGCGCCTATATTGCGGTGCCCCATTTTAATTAAATACTCTACGGCAGTTTTGGTTGCATTAACATAATCCATGGCTACTACAGGTATATTAACCCCCTGATAGCCGCCTCCTATAAATACCACAGGCAGCTGGGAGCTTATCCTTGCATAAGTATCCTTTATAGGCATAGGCATTGCCGTTTTTACAGGCTCTGCTATAATACCGTCCAGCTTTTTTTCCATCATGGAGTTAAGCACGGCCACTTCCTTATCGGTTTTATTATGAGTAATGCCCAAAGTCATTGTATAGCCGTACTGCATAAGAGCATATTCAATACCTCTGATTATCTCAGGATAAATATAGTAATCCAGGTGTCTTAATATTACACCGATGTTATGCTCATCTTTATTACTCTGAGCAGTATGAACATTTACATAGGTACCGCTGCCCTTGACCTTTTCCAGATAACCAAGGTTTTCCAGATTGCTGATTGCAAGCCTGACAGTCTGACGGGAAAATCCAAACCTTTCCATAAGCTCGTTTTCTGACGGAATTTTATCTCCGTTTACGTAAGTACCCTTATTTATTTCGCTTTTAATCCATTCCTGAACAATTAAATACTTAGGTGAGTCCATTACAAATCCCCCTTTAGGGAAAATCTGATTAATACAGAGCAAAAAAATCAGTATTTCCTTCAGATTAAATACAACTTAAGGCTTTTAACTCCTTTTTCATACAAAAAATACAACTTTTTTAAAACTTCATTTTAGTTATACGTACCACTCGGGTAAAAAAAAATTAGTACTTTTTAATATTATACAATTAACTTTATCCGTTGTCAATAGGGGGACATATGCAGTGAAATGTGCACACAACAAATACCAGTAAAAAAGGAGCCTTTCAGCTCCTTTTTCGGAAAAAAAGAATATATAAAAAGGATTAAAGGTATGTTTACAAAACCGCTATACATTTTGTAAACATATATGATAAATTGGTTTTATCACTGTAATTATTATAGCATAATAACAATAATAACGCAAGAGCAAATATTCAATTAATGGATATTTTTAATAAAACAATCCCGTTTTTTGCCCCCCGCTATTGAAAATATTGCCAAAAAATCATTTATTTACAGTCCTTTCACCATAAAAAGCTTCCGGTACCTCTCCGCTGAAAACAGTATTTACAAGCATAAGCTTACGCCTTACCTTTATCCGCCTGTGCATAAGCGGATTTACTATGCCCACGTCGGTATCCATCACAAGCCACACCTTAAAATTAACCTGACCTATGCCCGCACCCTCCAGAGAGGTTTCATAATCCGCCACTGCACTGCCTGATGGGGTAAGATACAGTGGTATATGCGGACCGCTGTGAGCAAACAGGTTAATGCCCGTTATTGCGCCTACAGGCAGCTTAACCGCACTTCCCCTCATACTATTAAGCTCCTCCGACAGCATTTGCGCCGTATCGGCACAGATTGAGTTAATCAATATGGAGTTTACCTCCAAATATGTAAGCTGTCCACTGTCATTAAAATGTGCCGTATATAAATCCTCCGCCTTTATCCCCTGTTTTTCCGCCGTCTGTTTTACAGCATTGTTTATTGAAGTGTTTATATGGGTTACAGCCTGTTCCCTTGCCAGCTCCTCTCCCACAGGCACCCCAAAGCGCTCAAACAAAAAAATAAACAATATTATGATTAACAGCATCAATACTGTCAAAAATATAAGTATGCCCTTTAACCTGCGTTTAACCTGCATAACTGATTTTCCCCTTACATTTTCAAAAATTTAACATTAAAAAAAATTTTTCCTTTATATATGCAGATATGTCTGTTATAATGGTATTAGTAAAAATATGTTTTTATGCTTTACGGTAACTGCTGATTAATTAAAAGCCTAAAACAAATGCAGGTGCACTAAATCAGCAATTACCACAGTACATACGTATTAATACCGGAGGTATTTAAAAATGAGTTCAAACAGTGGAGATAACAGAAAAAAACAACCATCGTCAAAACAAAGCCCCTATAAACGACGCAGGCGTCAGGCACGCTCCAAGCCATTCAGTACCTTGTTTAAATCGCTTATAGTGATAGGTATTCTGCTTGCCTTTGCAATAGGCGGCGCAGGCATAGGCGCATACATAGCTATTATCAAAAACACTCCCGACCTGGGTCTGGTAGCTATTCAGCCAAGTGCCTATACCTCAATTATCTATGACTCCAAGGGCAGTGAAATAGACAGGTTTCACGGTGACGAAAACCGTGAATATGCGGCTCTTGAGGATATACCTCAGTATATGCAGGATGCTGTTATTGCCATTGAGGACGAGCGCTTTTACCAGCACGACGGTGTGGACGCAAGAGGCTTTGCCCGTGCGGTTTACTCAACCCTGTCGGGCAAAAGCCTTCAGGGCGGCAGTACAATAACCCAGCAGCTTATTAAAAACAACGTTACCAAGGTGACGCATAACAGCATTGTCACCAAGCTGCAGGAACAATACCTTGCCACCAAGTATGAAAAGGAGCTGACAAAGCAGCTTGGCTCCAAGGAGGCGGCAAAAAAGTATATTTTAGAGCTGTACCTTAACACAATAGCTCTGGGGCATGGATACAACGGTGTTCAGGCAGCGGCACTGGGTTACTTCAATAAGGACGCCTCACAACTTGATTTGGCGGAATGTGCCTCTTTGGCAGGTGTTACCAACAATCCGTCACTGTACTCTCCAAGGACGCAGCCTGAAAACAACAAATCAAGACAGTCCATTATTCTCAGATATATGCTTGATCAGGGCTATGTTACACAGGAGGAGAAGGAGGCGGCAGATGCGGAGGATATTTACAGCAAAATCTCTGATGCAGGCTCTGTGGATATGGAAGACGAGCAGGAGGATGCCGAAAATATACACAGCTACTTTGTAGATGCAATGTTTGAGCAAATCTCAACAGATTTGCAAAACAAATATAATATGAGCCGTACACAGGCGGAATATATTCTTTACAACGGTGGTCTGCAGATTAACTCCACCATTGATACTGATATGCAAAAGATTGTTGATGATATATTCCTTAACCCTAACGCCTTTCCGTCAATGGTCTACAATTACGATATAAGCTACAGGGTTTCCATTGAGGACAGCACCACGGGTCAGCAGACCCATTCCGAATACAAGCAGTTTGCCCGTTCAATGGAAAGCGCTCAGCAATGGGTTGCCGAAAAGAAAACGGCGATTGAAGCAGGACTTACCTCCACCCAGAAGATTATTGCCGATAAGGCGGTATACAATATTCAGCCCCAGGCGGCAATGGTTATTATAGATTATCATACGGGCGAGGTTAAGGCCCTTGCGGGCGGCAGGGACAAAAAACTCGTAAACAGAGGCTTTAACCGTGCCACAGACTCCGCAAGACAGCCCGGCTCCGTATTCAAGGTGCTTGCTGCCTATGCACCTGCCATAGACACGGGCAAAATTACAGCGGCAACCCTTATAAAGGATGAGCCTTACACCATAGGCGATTATTCGCCAAAGAACTGGTGGGGCAATTCCTACAGAGGCAACTGTACCGCAAGAACAGGTATCAGGGACTCCATGAATGTACTCGCGGTTAAAACAATGGTTGAAACAGGCCTTGACGTATGCTATGATTATCTGCTTAACTTTGGCTTTACCACACTTGAGGATGACAATCATGCGGCTACCGCACTGGGCGGTCTTACCAACGGTGTAACCCAGCTTGAGGTTGCGGCAGCATACGGCACCATTGCAAATCAGGGTGAATATAAGCGTCCTATGCTTTACTCAATGGTGCTTGACCATGATGGCAATGTACTGCTTGAAAACAATGCTGAGCCAAGACAGGTACTTAAATCAACCTCAGCTTATATACTTACACAGATGATGAGCAGTGTCGTAAACGACCCTAAGGGCACGGGCACAGCGGCAAAGTTTAAAAATTCACAAATGCCTGTTGTCGGTAAAACAGGTACTACCACAAACACCAAGGACCTTACCTTTGTAGGTTATACACCTTATTATGTAGGCAGTATATGGTTTGGCTATGACCGCTATGATACCACAGTGCCTAATATGGACAAATTTCTCAGCAATCAGCACTGCCACATTGACGTATGGCGTGATGTTATGGAAAAGGTACATCAAAATCTGGAGGTTAAGGAGTTTCCTCAGCCTGAGGGTATCAGTGAGATCAAGGTATGCAAAACTACAGGTATGATACCTAATAAAGGCTGCGAAACCATTACCGAATACTTTGCAGAGGGTACTGAGCCTTCCAAATACTGTACAGGTCATGGTTCCTCCTCCGATAATGATAAGGATGAGGAAAACAGTGAAAACAATAATGATACCAATATCGAAAACAACACCTCCTCCGAGAGCAAAGGCACCGAGGAAAGCACTGCCACTGTCGGTCAGCAACAGGCAGCACAGGATACGCCTGAAACAGTCGAGCCTCCCGCACAGGAGCAAACCTCGGCTCCAGAGCCAGAGCCTGAGCCTTCTCCTCAAACAGAGGCACCTGTCGCTGAAGATATAATAGTAGAGCCTACCGTTTCGGCAGGATAAAATAAAACGAGCTGATGAATTTTAACCTCATCAGCTCGTTTTATTTTCAGTTATATAATATAACCTACACGTTAGCGAAGGTATTATATTGGGGATGTCGCATTAACAATTTTTTTGTTAGTGTGATAGCCCCTTAAATTTATATTACCAACGCTTTGTTTTATTCTTAATTTCCTCTTTAATATCCTCAAGAAATTTGTCAATAGGCATACTGCCAAAGTCCTCAGCCTTACATCTTACGGAAACAGTGCCGTCGACAGCCTCTTTCTCGCCTACAATAACAATATAAGGCACTCTTTCATTTCTGGCTTCTCTTATCTTGTAGCCAATCTTCTCGGCTCTGTCGTCCATTTCAACTCTGATGCCGTTGTCCTCAAACTCTCTGTATACCTTATCGGCATAATCCTGATACTTCTCGGAAATCGGCAGCACCTTAATCTGTACGGGTGCAAGCCATGTTGGGAAATGTCCTGCAAAGTGCTCAATAAGGATACCGATAAATCTCTCAACAGAGCCAAAGCAAACCCTGTGAATCATAATAGGACGTTTTTTGCTGCCGTCACTGTCGGTATATTCAAGCTCAAATCTCTCAGGCAACTGCATATCAAGCTGAATTGTACCGCACTGCCATGTCCTGCCCAGAGAGTCCTCCAGATGGAAATCAATCTTAGGTCCGTAGAATGCACCGTCACCTTCGTTAATCTCGTAATCTCTGCCAAGCTCGTCAAGAGCCCCCTTTAAGCCGTTTGTTGCTCGCTCCCAATCCTCATCGGAGCCCATGGAGTCCTCAGGACGTGTGGACAGCTCAATATGATAGTTAAAGCCAAACAGGGAATAAACTTGGTCTATAAGTGCAACAACACCTTTAATCTCATCCTTAATCTGATCAGGGGTCATAAAGATGTGAGCATCATCCTGTGAAAAGCAGCGCACTCTCATAAGACCATGGAGAGCACCACTCTTTTCATGGCGGTGAACAAGACCGATTTCACCCATTCTTATAGGTAAATCCCTGTAGGAATGCTGTCCCTGCATATATACAAGCATACCGCCGGGACAGTTCATAGGCTTAACCGCAAAATCCGTATCATCAATTACGGTAGTATACATATTTTCTCTGTAATGATCCCAATGACCGGAACGCTCCCAAAGCTGGCGGTTAAGCATCATAGGCGTCTGAATTTCCACATAGCCTGCCTTCTTATGGATTTCTCTCCAGTAGTCAAGCAGAACATTCTTTACCACCATACCCTTTGGCAGAAAGAATGGAAAACCGGGGCCCTCATCAAGCAGACAAAAAAGACCAAGCTCCTTGCCAAGCTTTCTGTGGTCACGCTTTTTAGCCTCCTCAACCATATTAAGGTAAGCCTCCAAATCGGCAGCCTTTGTATAAGCTGTAGCGTAAAGACGTACAAGCATCTTGTTCTTTTCATTACCTCTCCAGTAAGCACCTGCAACAGAGGTAATTTTAAACGCCTTTACTGTTTTTGTGTTCATAAGGTGAGGGCCTGCGCAAAGGTCCGTAAAGTCACCCTGCTTATAGAAGGAGATTACCGCATCCTCAGGCAAATCCTGTATAAGTTCTACCTTATAAGGCTCCTTCATATCCTCCATAAGCCTGATTGCGTCCTCTCTTGGCAGCTCAAAGCGCTCAATGGGAAGCGCCTCCTTAACAATCTTCTTCATTTCCTTCTCAATAGCCTCAAAATCCTCCGGGCTGAAAGAAACATCATCAAAGTCATAGTAAAAGCCATCTGCCGTTGACGGACCTATTGCAAGCTTTGCCTGCGGATAAAGTCTTTTTACCGCCTGGGCAAGGATATGCGAGCAGGTGTGTCTGTAAGCTCTCCTGCCCTCGTCGCTGTCAAAGGTGCAGATTTCAAGAGTACAGTCCTCATCTAATTCAAATCTTAAATCCTCTGTCTCGCCGTTAACAATGCCGCAGCATGCATTTCTGGCAAGTCCTTCGCTTAAATCCTTAGCGACCTCAAGCACTGTAATTCCATTATCGTACTGTTTGGAAGTACCGTCTTTAAGAGTTACGTTAATCATTTTATTTCCTCCTTGATTATAAATAAAAAAGAGTGCATATCCATCCCCAAAAGGGACGAGTATACACCCGTGGTTCCACCCTGATTGTGTCAAAAGACACCGCTTGTACAGCCTTTAACGGAGCTATCCGTACTGTATTAAAGTCACTCCGAGGTGGTTTTTGGTCTGTCGGCGCAAGGGCACTCTCAGCAAAGGAGAAAAACCTCCCACGCCCCTCTCTGGATACGTTTTAAACAGCCTACTGTCCTCATCAACGTTTTATTAACACTTTAATTATAAACACCTGTTTCAATAATGTCAACACAAATTTATCACAGTTTTACATAATAAATGTCGTTGCCGTTATCCTCAATTACCCGCTTTATATCTTTAAAGCTTATCCATACCGTGGCGGTATTATCATTGGGATGAAAACCCAAATCAGGCTTATCCTTAAGCCGGCTGTCAAATATAACCTCTACCTTGCATTCGGTATCATTAAGCACACCAAAGGGGGATACAGAGCCCGGTTTAAGCTTAAGGCAGTTCCACAGCCTTTCCTCAGAGCCAAAGCTTAAGCGTGAGCAGCCCAACTGCGCCCTTACGCTTTTTAAATCCACCTGTGTATGCTCCTCCGCAATAAGTAGAAAATGCCGTCTGCCCTTTTCATCTCTTAAAAAAAGATTTTTACAGCCTACTCCTCTGTCAAAAGCACCTATTTTATCAACCTGAGCTATCGTAAATGCAGCCTCATGCTCCTCAACATCATAGCTTATGCCCATTACATCAAGCTTGTCATAAACTGCCTGTTTTATTTCATTAGTCATTTTTACACCTCAGCTTATAATCAATTAATCTGTCAAGAAACTCTCCCAAATCCATACCCATTGACTTTACCGCATTTGGTATAAGACTTTGAGCCGTCATACCGGGGAGGGTATTTACCTCGATAACATAAACCTGCTCCTCCATAATTATCATATCAACACAGGCATAGCCCCGACAGTCTAAAATAGTAAACGCCTTTTTTGCAATACCGTTAATGCTATCCTGCATATATGAGGGCAAATTGCTTATTCCGCCGGACCATTCCTTATCCACATACTTTGCCTCATAGTCAAATATACCCCGTGACCTGTTAATATCAAGCAGAGAAAAAACCTCAGGCTCCTGCTCTCCCTGCAGTACGGCGCAGGTTACCTCTTTACCGTCAATGTACTTCTCCACAAGTGCATCATCGTCAAAGCCTGCAAATACCTTATCGACAGCCTCCTTCAGCTCCTCCGTATTATTTACCAAACTTATACCGAGGCTGGAGCCTCCCCTGTTAGGCTTTACAATAAGAGGAAAGCCTATTCTTGCTGCGGTTTCCTCAACAGCCGTCATACTGCCGCCCTTTTTAACTGTAATACCCTCAATAACAGGGATATGACCGCTGGACATAACGGTTTTGCAAAGGGTTTTATCCATACACAAGGCAGATGCGGCTACACCGCTGCCCACAAAGGGAATACCCAGACAGCTTAAAACGCCCTGAACTCCGCCATCCTCGCCTTTGCCTCCATGCAGAGCATTAAGTACAATATCAGGCTTGTCCTCCGTCAGTTTACCTATCCATTCACCACCGCCATGTATTGGAATATCATACTTTATTATCTCATATTTATCCCTGTTAAGGCTGCTTATAATATTTTCGGCAGACCTGTAGGATATTTCCCTTTCTGCCGAGCTGCCGCCCATAAGAACACCTATCCTTGTTTTATCGGACATTTATAACATCTCCCATAATCAACCGACGCTTTCAGCGTCAGGTCAAAAAATTAGTACCTTACTGTCGCTATATACTTCATAATTTTTGCCTACGGCAAAAACAGGCTTCGCCCGGCGGATTTCTTTCCGGTTCTCCCTTAACCAAACGATACCCAACGGTATCGATATTCAGTAGGAGCTTATACTCCTACCAAATATATGAGTAAACACCCTCAGCTTCAGGAGCAGGGCACTTCCCATATCGGTTAAAGTTCAATCTGTCTGAGCTTTTCCGCACCATCCTCAGGCAAAACGGAGTTTATGTAACAGCCTGTACTGAACTCAAACCCTGCCATATGACCAATACGCGGAAATATCTGTGCATAAAAATGGAAGCACTCCTTATTTTTGCTATCCTTTGGAGCGCTGTAAAAACAGACATTATAGCTTACTCCCTTATACACACCGTCAAGCCTTTTAACCGAGTTTCTCAGCAAAGTACCAAAGCTTTTAAGCTCCTGCTCGGTAAACTCCGTAATACTTGAAATATGTCTTTTTGGCAGAATATCCATTTCATAAGCAAACTTTGCATCGGCAGGCATATAAGAGAAGAATAAATCGTTTTCTTCAATAATACGACTGCCAAAATCCAGATGACAGAAATAGCACTTATCATGCTCATTATAATAGCTGCCAAGTACCTGAAGCAAATGCTCCATTTTAAGAGGCACAACACTTAGCGCTGCTATCTGCCAGTGGGAATGCGACTGGCTTGCTCCAGCGTCTCTGCCCTGATTTTTAAACACCTGTACATACTTGATACGGGGGTCACTCTCCAGCTCAATTACCCTGTTTTTAATTACCTGCATAAGACTGTACATATGTCCGTCAGTAAACTGATACATTTTTTCCTCATGGTCAGCCGTATCAATAAGCACATCATGTACGCCAAAGCTTTCATCATCAACTGTGATAAAAGGGTATTTATTAGGCACTATCCTTATCTGATTATCCTCTGTACCAAAAATTCTCTTTGGCGTCATATGTTCATTTTCGGGACAGAAAGGACAGTACTTAACAGGTACCGACGGAGTATCGTCTATTATTTTAAAAGAATGAGGACGTTTTGCCCTTTCTGTTGCATAAAACACATACTCACCTGTAAGATAACATCTTTTTATCACTTCATTCACCACTCTTTCTTTCGTCATTTGCAATATACCAATTACCCACATTTCTGAATATATCATTTATGGCAGGGCTTTTTGTACCCTTAAGACTTGAATCCGTCAGCAGCAGCTGAGATTTAAAGCCTATGCCCGCAAAAGGAAGCTGGTCTGCACAGTATTTTTGCATTTGTGCAACCGCCGCCTTATAATTGTCATCGTTGGTCGCATTTACACAGTTGTTAAGAATATTATCCATCTGCATATCGGAAAAATTAAAATAATTCATACCGCTGCTTTGTTCAGATGAGGACAGCATAGTTCTTAAATCAACTCTGGGATTAAACTCTGTCCCTCCCAAAAACAGAGTAAAGCTGTCATTCTGCAGCAGATTAACATAAGAGGCAAACGGTACCCTGTAAACCGTTACCTGCATACCTATCTGATTAAGCTCCGAGGCTATAAGCTCAGCAACCTCACAGCGCACACTGTTTTCCTCATTTACAAGTATTGTAAAGGTTAGCTGTGCCGTAGTCAAGCCTGTTTGTGAAACAAGGCTCCTTGCTTTATTTAGGTCATACTTATAATCAGGCAGACCTGATGCGGTATTCAGCACTGAATTGGGGTGTACAGGTGTAATGCTTGCCACAGCATTACCCAGATAAATATTATCTATTATATTATCCATAGGCATTGCATAGGCTATTGCCTGACGGATATTTTTATTGGACAGCGCCGCATTTTTAAAATTAAAGCCCAAAAACTCAAACTGATTGCTTACATAAGGCGTAGCGTCAATTTTATTTTGCGAATTAAAGGTGCCGTATTCCTCAGGGCTCATGGAAAGCACATCAATAAGCCCTCTTTCAAATGCGGCAATCTCCGTTTCCTTATCACTCATAACCGTTACGGTTACATTTTCAATATAGGGTTTTCCCCTGAAGTTACTGCCTGCCTTAAGGTGCATATCCCTTACCACCCTGTAATCAACAAAGGTAAACATACCATTGCCAAGGGGCTGCATACTGTGCGCAGATGTTATTGTATTATTATCCTCATAATAATGCCTCGGTATTAAGGGAAAGCACAGATTATACTCACAGCCACCAAAGGGTGCACCGTACTCAATAATAACCGTTGTACTGCTGGTTTTATGATAGCCGCTTACATTGGTAAGGGCACTTTTATATATACTGCCTGCAGAGGCGGACTTGATTGTGTCCAGCGAAAAAATCATATCATCTGCAGTTACCGCTGTTCCGTCACTCCATACGGCATCGTTTCTTAGAGAAACCGCCACGCTTTTTCCGTCATCGCTTAAAAGATAACCGTCTGCCAGATTAGGCCGTATATTCTGCTCCTCATCCAATACAAAAAGCGGCTCAAAAATAAGCTTTAATACACCGTCAACCGTTACGTCCTCATTTAAAAGTGGGTTAAGGGTATGTGGCTTGCGCATGGACATACGCAAGGTACCACCGCTTACGGGCACGGCTTCCTCCTGCTCCCCGCCGGCAACACCCTCCGCCGCAACAGAGGCTTCCTCCGTTACTGTGGCTTCCTCCACTGCAGTACTGCCTGCTTCACAGCCTGTCAGTATCAGAGCCAATATTAAAAATATTGCTGTTAATTTATTCATAAAAATTCACCTTTATCAAAAGTTTGTATACCTTTTTGTAAAAATTAATTTTATTTACATATTTTTCCGTTTCCTCATAAGGGATTTTATCAAGAGTTTTGCCGTCACTGCTGTACTGCTCATTATACAGCCAACCGGTTACATTGCCGCTGCCCGCATTATAGGCAGCCATCATCAGTGTTTCATCTGCGTTAAACTGTACTGTCAGTCTGCTAAGATACCAGCAACCTATCCTTATATTTGTCTCCGGGTCGGTTATATCCTCCGGAATGAAGCCCTCTATAGGTATTTCCTCCGCCGCCCACAGTGCCGTTTGATCCATAATCTGCATAAGCCCCTTTGCTCCCTTATGGCTCTCCGCCTCATTGTCAAAATGGCTTTCCGCATTTATAAAGGCACATACGGTTGCAGTATCCAGATTATACTCGGCTGAGTACTTTTTAATAATGTCATAATGCTCCATTGGAAAGGCTATGCAAACCACACAGAACAGGCACAATGCCATACACACAAGAAACAGCAGCCATGCCGCAAGCCTTTTTATAAATTTACTTAAAGACCTCATATTAGCTCCTTAACAAAGCTTTCCAGCTCCTCAACTGTTGCAAAATCAGTGACTATACGCCTGTCACCGCCCGTATATTCACCCTGATTTTTAAGACGGCTTTCCGCCGCTTCTCTGGTAATGCCGTCACGCTCCATAATCCTCTTAAGTCTGACATCATAGGGTGCGTCTG
>CALIRN010000007.1 GCA_938042265.1 uncultured Eubacteriaceae bacterium | reverse complement strand
GTGCCTCCTTTGCATCGGTAAGCGCCGAGGAGCCGCTGCCCCATATATACTTATCCATATTTATAATAATATTATTTTTTTGCGACATTGTCAAATATCCCTGTAACCATCTCCACTGGTCGGGACTGGAGGTCCTTATACAGCCGTTGCCTGTGGCAAGGTTGATTATATCAAAGTTTTCCGTGCCGTTGGTAGCATACTTGTTGTCCCAACTTACGGCAACAACTCCCGTTGAATTTTTAACGCTGGTACTGCCCGTAAATATCATAGCTCTGGAGCCCGCCGCCATTTTTGCAAGGATATTGTTCATAACAGCATCCTTGTCTGATGCCGTATAGACGCCTGTCTGTCCGAAAATTGCAATATCCTCAACACCTGTTGTTACCTGTGACAGGTCCTTATTCATATAATCCACAAAATAGGAGGAAACCGCCTCAGGCGTGTGAGCAGGCACCATTGCACATATATTATCTACATAAACCGTACCTCTTACATTGCTGCCGCTTGTGGAAAGCGCCGCTACATAAAGCTTTTCAACCGTAACGGGCTGTGTAGCTCCATCCGGCAGCGCCGTCTGTGCAGTATGCCATTCACTGTCCGTCATTTCGGGAGTTATTTCTATATTGTAATACTTATTTGAGCTGTCCTTAATCTGCGCCTTGAGCATATTGCCTGTGCCGTCACCCTTATAATCAATAACTATATCCGCGGTATTGGCAGGCAGTGTAACAGGCTTTGCAAGGCTTGCATATACACATTGTGTAGTTGTCTTGTTGTCCGCAAAAAGATAATCAATTCTTGTACTCATTGTACCCTGTGATGCAGTAAGGCTGGAAATAACGGCACCGCCCTTTATGCCCTCCTCCTCAGGGAAGTAAAGCATATTGTAGGTGTCACCTGCATTTTCAAAGCCGTAAACAGACTGCAGGGTTTTGCCTACGGCAACCTTTGCGGTACCTGTAAAGCCGTTTACCTCTGCAGTAATTGTTGCCAGACCATCACCCTTGGCAATAAAGTAGCCGTTTTCAACAATACCGACCTCCTCATTATCAACGGAATAGTTAATTGTGCTTGCACCTGCGGCAAGTCGGTATCCGTCAGCATTTACACAGTTTGTAACAAGCTGAGTTGACTGCCCTATGCTTAACACGGGAGTGTTGGCGGAAACGGTAATATTGTTTGCACCCTTAAGCACCCTTACATCAAGGCTGCCTGTAATGCTGCCTATTTTAGCCGTAATGGTGCCTGTGCCCGTTGTATTTGGAGTAAAATAATTATCCTGCCATGTTCCGTCTATTGTGGAAAACAGCTCCAGCTTACTTTTATCTACCTCAACAGGGTTATGGTTTCCGTCATAGCCATACACATAAAATGCCGATTTAACACCGTTAAACAGATAATTATCCTCACTGTCGGCAAGGACTACATTAAGGGACGCAAGCTCCTTATCAGTACCTACGGAACGTACGCCAAAGCCGTTTGCCACAAGCCTCTGGCTGCCCTCACTGGGAACATTTACAACGGAAAGTGAGGATGTATTTTCTTCTCTTGCAGCCATGGTAGTTGAGCCGCCGCCGTCAAAGTGTATTGCATCCCACGCACCGTACTCCTTCATAAGGTTGGCAGCCTCCACATGGGTAGCACCTATACCGTTGGTACGTCCGTCGATACACATAATAATTACCTTTGTTTTATCCTGATTAACACCTATAAGGGTACGTGGATTTCTTGAGTTTTTACCTATAATAAGCCCCTGCTCTACCACTGTGCCGTTACGCAGCAGCTCACCGCCGCCCGTTACTCCTGCGAGGATATTGCTCATGGTTTTTGATGGACGAAAAACAAAGGTATTGCTTTCATTAAATGTAACCTTCATACCTACAAGATAATAGCCCATTTTAGCATTTCTTGTAGCCTCATTCATAACAATAATGTAACCGTTTTCGGGTATTGCAACCGTTTCTCCCGAAGCGCTGAGCTTGGTAATAACGCCGTTTTCAACCACTATTTTACTAAGGTTAGGTACTCTCTTGTCAAGCTGTGCGGTATCAGTCATTGCAAAGCGGTCAAAATATACGGGCTTTGCAAAGTTGGTTATTTTATTTTTTGCACCCATTTCAAAGGCCGCATTTGAGCCTGCGTAAAAACCCATTGTGGATTTTACGTAATCAATAAAGGGTACGCCTGCGGTATCCACAAAAAAGCCCGCATACTTATTTTCGCTGCCATTATAATAGTTTTGCGCAGACTGCATTTTTCCGTCCTCCGCAACCTGTCCCATGGAGCTGAAGGGATTGCCGCTGCCGAAAAAGTCCGCATTTACCGCCGCAAGCAGGTTGTTATCCTTTGCCATCTGCAGTACTGACTGCTTTAAGCCAAATTCTCCCGTACTCTGCATTACATCAAACTCGACATTGTCATTCTGTGCGTCAATTGTAAGCACATATACATCCATCCAACCCGCTTTATAAAGACGCGAGCTTTTTTCGTACGTTACACCCTCTGTAATTGTCTGTATGTCCTTATCCTCATAAAGCAGATCTCCACTTGCCGCCATCGCACCTGCAGGAGGCACACAGAATAAAACGGTCAGCACAGCCGCCGCCAATCTTTTGATTTTGTTTATTTTCATTATATACACCTCTGTTGCTTTTTTAATAACGTCATTAAGCTAATTATACATAAACTTTCTGTATTTTTCAATTAAATAGGGATTTTTTAAGAAAACTGTAACATTGTAAGTGATAACATAAAAAAATCCCAACCCGTAAAAGTTGGAATTTTCAGTGATAACATATAAAGAAACACTGATTTAATAAAGCAAAAAATCAGTGTTTCTATAATTTTATCTTGCAGGAGCACTGTCCAGCGTACCCACCTCAACGGTCTGTGGCTGTGCCTCCTGAATAACATTTTCACCTACAACCTCACGGGATTCCTCATAACCGTTTACATAGGTAATATGGGTTATAACCTCTTTTTTACCCTTTTTGCCCTCTGAAATTACCTTGCGGTAGCTTTTATACTCGGTATTGTTTTCAACGGTATTGGTAGGGATTTCAATATCCTGTTCCTCCCTGACCTCCTTTACAATCTTGGCGGAAAGTACGGGAACGGGCACCGTAATGTTAAGCTCCTGTCCTATTTTAAGCTTATGCATGGTTTCTCTTGTTATTGTCGGGTTTGCTGCAAGCAGCTCATCCTCCGTCATTTCAGCCTTTGCGGCAATACCGCTGAAGCTGTCCCCCGACTGAACGGTGTAGGTTTTTGCCTCGGTTGTATAGGACCTTAATATATCCGACGCCTTAACGGTGGACATAACCTGTCCTTCTTCAACAAATTTACTTTCAACCTTTACATCGTCAACAAAAGCAACCTCTGCAACATCGGTCTGATCAGCAGGCTCGTAAATTGCAAGTATCTGGTCAAGCAGGCTCTGTGCCTCATCCTTATTTGCAAGTATCGCTTTTTCCTCCCCGTTTACGGTAATGACCGCCGCCTCCTGCTTATAGGTAAGCATATTGCAAAGGTTTGTAACAACATTTTCCGTATTGCTGTCAACCTTTTTACGGCTTACGTGTACAGGCACAAGGGTTACGGTTTCATTTATCTGTACGTTATTGCCCGTTCTCTCCTTAAGCTTTGCAAGCAAAAGCTGATTAAACTCCTCCGTAGTAGTATTTACATCCTTTATATATGCAACCTGCTCATTATCCACCCTGACAGACTGTGCATTTTTATGCAGAAGCAGCCAAACCATAAACGAAAGCAGAAACACAAGTATAACAGCCAGTACAATAACGGTAAATCTGCCACTGTTAAACTCACGCCTTCTTTTACTGCCATAGCTCATACGGTTAAGACGCATTTTATTTTCACTGCGTTTTGACCTGAGCATATGGGGTGTGGTAAACTTAGGCTGCTCATCGCCGAGACTGCCGCCCCTTCTGTTACCGGATCTGCCCATAAAACCAACTCTCCTTTCTGAAATTACGCCATTATATTTGAATTATAACCCATAATCGACATAAAATCAAGAAAAAAGCGGTTTAATAAGCCGGCAAAAGTCCGTCAAATCTTCTCCATCTGATCAAGCAGACCTTCAAACACCTTAAGTGCGTCATCAACAGGCTTAGGAGAGGTCATATCCACACCTGCACCCTTAAGCAGATCAATGGAATATTTTGATGAGCCTCCCTTAAGGAAGTTAAGATAAGCCTCCGCACCATTATTTTTAAGTATATTCTGTGAAAGTGCTATTGCTGCGGAATATCCCGTTGCATACTGATATACGTAAAAAGCAGTATAAAAATGAGGTATCCTTGCCCATTCCCATGCAATTTTATCATCATATACAATATCTGCGCCAAAATACTTTTTATTAAGGTTAAGATATATTTCATTCATGCTTTCAAAGGTAAGGGCGCCGCCCTTTTCAACCGTTTCGTGAGTAATAAGCTCAAATTCTGCAAACATTGTCTGGCGGAAAAGAGTACCTCTGAACTGCTCCATAAAATAATTTAAAAGATATGTCCTGAACCCTTTATCCTCCGCTGTCTTTAATAAATGCTCCATAAGCAGTGCCTCATTTACCGTTGAGGCAACCTCTGCAACAAAAATTGTGTAATCACCGTAAACAAAGGGCTGATTAGACCAGGTGTAGTGGCTGTGCATGGCGTGTCCCATTTCATGGGCAAGGGTAAACATTGAGTCCACCGTATTATTGTAGTTTAGCGATACAAAGGGGTGACAGCCGTAAGCTCCCCATGAATAAGCACCGCTGCGCTTACCTGCATTTTCATATATGTCCACCCAGCCCTCTTTTTCAAGCGCCTTTGTAAGTGTGCTTACATAGTCCTCTCCGAGCACACTGACAGCCTTTAAAACCTCCGCCTTTGCTTCATCATAGGTTTTTGAGGTATTTACCTTGTCCACAATAGGTGTGTAAAGGTCGTAAAAATGCAGTTCATCAAGGCCAAGCATTTTTTTACGCAGCTTAACGTATCTCTGCATAAGGGGCAGATGTTTATTTACGGTTTCAATAAGCCTTCCGTATACCTCTGTGGGTATATTGTTTACAAACAGCATACTGTCAAGGCTTGATTTGTAATTTCTAGCCCGTGCAAAGGCAATGTCCCTTTTTACTGACGCCGAATATACCGCAGCTAAAGTATTTTTCTGCCTGTAATAGGTATCGTAATAGGTATCAAAGGCGGATTTTCTCAGAGTCCTATCACCGCTTTCAAGGTAAGATATATAATTGCCGTGGCTTAATGAATGTTTTTCACCCTTGCTGTCCTGAATATCTGGAAACCTCATATCCGCATTATCTATCATATAAAAGATATTCGATGCGGCAGAGCCAACCTCATAAAACTGTGCAAGCAGCTCCTCCTTATCCTTTGACAGAATATGCTCCCTGCTGCGGAGAATATCGTTAATATAATGCTCATACAGCTTTAAAGGCTCCTTTTCAAGGGCAGCCCTAAGTGCATCCTCATCAAGAGATAAAATTGCAGGCTCTACAAAGGCAGACGCAGAGGAAAATGCTGTAATAAGTCCCTCGGATTTATCGGACATAGCCTGATATGCTGTGTTTGTACTGTCCTCATTTGCCTTAAGCCCTGCATACACATATAAATAATCCACCTTTTGCAGAATGCTGTCACGCCTTTGCAAAAGCCCGTAAAGATTATCAACCGTTACGGCAGTGTTTTGCGCAAATTCGCTTATCTGTCTGTTTACGCTGTCCAACTCCTTCTCCCAGTGGGCGTCGGAGATAAACATATCGGTAATTTTCCACTTATATTCTTCTTTTACTTCACTTCTTTTAAGCACATTATCATCCTTTCGTTAAACTCAATTTTTTTTTAAAAAGGTTATTGCCATATTTGGCACATCATAGTATAATTATAATATAAAATTGTTAAAAATAAACAATAAATTTATTTTTAAGAGGAGGTATTTTTTATGGGCTTGAAAGTATTAATTGTAGCCTCCGAGGTTTCACCATACGCTAAAAGCGGTGGTCTTGGTGATGTTACCGGTTCACTGCCAAAGGCACTCAAAGCTAAAGGGGTTGACGTGAGGGTTGTTTTCCCAAAGTATCGCACCATCAAGGAGAATTATCTCAGGAGCTGTGAATATATCTCATCCTTTGATGTAACGCTGGACTGGCGCGTACAGAAAGCTGATATTTTCACAATAAAATCCGCAGAGGTCCCTACTTATATGATAGGCAACGATTATTATTTCGGCAGAGGCGGCTATTACGGCTACGGTGACGATAATGAGCGCTTTGCCTTTTTCTGTAAGGCATCTATTGAATTTCTTGATTATATTGACTTTATACCTGATGTTATACACTGCAACGACTGGCAGACAGGACCCATCAGCATATATATTAAGGACGTTTACTCAAAGCTTAAATATTTTGCTGATATTAAAACAATGTATACAATCCACAATATACAGTATCAGGGTATTTTCCCAAGGGATACTCTGCGTATGATGGATTTGAACGACGGCTATTATGTAAACGATAAAATGGAGTTTTATAATATGGTTAATTATATGAAGGCAGGTCTGCTGTACTCCGATATGATTACCACCGTAAGTGAAACCTACGCACATGAAATACAAACACCACAGTATGCCTACGGGCTTGACGGCGTGCTTCAATGCCGCAGCGAGTATCTTAAGGGTATTGTAAACGGCATTGATTACTCCCTTAATGACCCTGCCACCTCTACCAAGATATATAAAAACTTTGATATTAACAGCCTTGAAAATAAGGTTCATAATAAAACCGCACTCCAGCAGGAGCTGGGGCTGCCCGTACGTGATGACGTGCCTGTGCTTGCCATTATTTCAAGGCTTGTTGACCAGAAGGGCATTAACCTTGTGCTTCAGGCGGCTAATGAGTTGCTTTACAAGGATGTTCAGCTTGTTGTGCTCGGTACGGGCGACAGCCACTATGAGGGCATATTTAAGGATTTGGGCTACCGTTATCCTGATAAGGTAAGTGCAAATATCCTTTTTGATGATACTCTTGCACAAAAGATTTATGCGGCAAGCGATATATTCCTTATGCCAAGCCTTTTTGAGCCCTGCGGCTTAGGTCAGCTTTTTGCAATGAGCTACGGTACAATACCTGTTGCAAGGATGACAGGCGGTCTTGTTGATACCGTAAAGCACTATAACCCTGAAACAGGCGAAGGCACCGGTTTCCTGTTTAAGGATTATGACTGCAGCGGTCTTATGTGGGGTATAAATGAAGCGCTTAATGTTTACTATGATAAGAATAAATGGAACGGTATTGTAAGAAATGCCATTTCCGAAAGATTTTCATGGGAAAACAGTGCTGAAAAATATATTGAGCTTTATAAGCAGATTACGGGTAAAGAGTAAAAATATGGGGCTGTCCGATAGGACAGCCCCTCTTGTTAGAAAAAATCAGAAAAAATTAGTTAACATCTGCAACACTTTTATCTGACACTTTTATTTTGTACT
>CALIRN010000006.1 GCA_938042265.1 uncultured Eubacteriaceae bacterium | reverse complement strand
CTCCTGAACACATCTGCCAAGCTTTGAACAGGCACCGCAGCCCATACATCCTGCCGTCTGTGTAACATGAAATATCTCCGCCTCAGCACCGGTTTCCTCAATACCCTTTTTCACCTCGCAAAGTGCCGTATAGGTACATCCCTTTGCCTTTGGACTTCCATTTACAAGTAAAATCTTCATTCTATTACCTCCTATAGCTTAAAGGGCTACCGTACAAGCCGATAGCCCAAAATTTAATATTACTGCTTATTACTAAAATTGCTGTTATTTAAGCCTTCATTATCAGGGTTTGTCTTTACTTTAGGCTCTGCCGATGATGCGGCAAATTTGGCACCGTTTTCCGCAATGGTTTTTCCTCCCAAAAAGCCTGCAATTATAGACGGCAAATCCACTCCTGTAGTTTCCTTAACGCCGTCCGTTACCTTTGTCACGGTGTTGATAATATCTCCCGTAAGATTAGAGGACTTACTGTCACCGTACATTGTAATCCTATCAACCTTTGCAAGAGGCTCTGCAGCATTTTTAACAACCTCAGGCAGGGTATTGAAGTACATTTCAAGAATAGCGGCCTCGCCCATTTTCTTCATTGCCTCAGCCTTCTTATCGATACCATCTGCCTCGGCTACAGCCTTTTGTCTTATAACTGCCGCCTCTGCCTCACCCTTTATTCTTATAGCCTCTGCTTCCGCATCAGCCTTAGCCTTAAGGGCAGCAGCCTCTGCCTGCGCTCTCGCCTTAAGAGCCTCGGCATCCTTTTCCATTTCATACTTTTTAGCCTCGGCATCCTGCTGACGTTTGTAAAGGTCGGCATCAGCCTTTTTCCTGATTTCTGCATTAAGTGCCTGTTCTTTGACCTCTGCCTCCTTGGTCATAAGGGATACTTCCATCTCACGCTTTGCAATATCCGCATTTGAGCGTGTTACCTCTATGGTTTTACGCTGCTCCTCCTGCTGTATTGTATATGCCGCATCAGCCTCTGCCTTTTTAATATCAGCCTGCTTTTTAAGCTCGGACTGCTTTATATCCAGTGCATTCTGACGCTGTGCAATATCAGTCTGTGTATCAATCTTTGCCTGCTCTGCCTCTCTCTGAGCATTTGCCTTGGCAATGGCAATATCTCTTTCGCTTTCAGCTCTTGCAATTTCAGCGGATTTTTTGATTTTTACAACATTATCAATACCCAGGTTTTCAATAACACCATTGCGGTCAACAAAATTCTGCACATTAAAGTTTACAACCTCAAGGCCCATTTTTCTCAGATCAGGGCTTGCACTCTGAGCTACCTTCTGATTAAAGGCTTCTCTGTTCTGCACCATATCAACCAAAGGCATACCGCCGACAATTTCTCTTAAAGAACCCTCAAGCACCTCCCTTGCAACAGAAGATATGTAATCTGTTTTGGCATTTAAGAAATTCTGTGCCGCAAGGGTAATCATATCAGACTCCTTGCTGATTTTTACATTGGCAACCGCATCAACCGAAATATTGATATAATCTGCCGTAGGCACCTCGGTTGAGGTCTGCACCTGAATAGACATAAGCCTTAAATTAAGCGCATCCTTTCTTTCAAAAAAAGGCACCATTATACCTGCTCTGCCTATAAGCACCCTGGGCTTTTTCCTTAATCCCGAAATAATCAGTGCCTTATCAGGCGGTGACTGTACATAGCCTAAAACCATAATAATTATAAAAACTACTACTAAGGCTATAATAATCGGTAAATATTCCATAAATATTCTCCTCTCCTTAATATGTATATTGTCATAAGACAATTTTATTGTACAACAAATTATACCATTTTGCAACGCAAATAAATATTATATTACATAAATTTTAAAATCAGTCAAACCCTGCAAATAAATTTACATATCTATTGAAAAAATCACTTTACTCTGATAAAATATTATTTAACCACCAGAGTAAGTCCCTCTATATAAAGCAAAGGGTACTTACTCATACATTCATTAGTAGTACAAGCTCCTGCTGAATATTGTATCGGTTATTTATAAGTACGTCGCGATAGCGGAGTACGAATATCTTGACAACGTATCTGTTTTCTGATAACAGGCAACCAAACGGGAGGATAAAATGTTTTCCGAAAAAAAGAATATATTTATTTTAACAGGCATTATATTTGCCTCAATAGCCTTTTATGCAGGGCTTAATAATATAGACAGTGTGCTTTGGGGGATAAATACCGTAATAAGTTGGGTATCTCCCGTAATAGCAGGCCTTGGCATAGCCTTTTTCCTTAATGTATTTGTGCGTTTTATTGAGGAGAAGCTGTTAAAAAAATTTATCAGCAAAAAATGGGTAAGAGGTATAAGCATATTTTCCTCCATATTATTGGTGCTGTGTGTAATAACCCTGCTTTCGATATTTATACTGCCGGAGATTAAAAAAACGGTATTTCTGCTTGCGGATACAATACCCATATATGTTGACAGCCTTATTGAAAAAGCCAATTCCATCAATCTGCCCGTAGATAACCTGTCTCTGGGTGAAATTTTTAAGCTGGAAAAATTTGACGACATTACAGGCTTTATTACAAAGCAATCCGTCAGTATGGTAGGCAATGCCCTTAACCTTACAACCTCCTTTGCCGGCAAGCTGTTTAACGGCATATTGAGCTTTATTATCGCCATATATATACTTGCTTATAAGGAAAAGCTTGGCAGACTTGCCACAAGAACTATACACGCATTTTTGCCTGATGAGGCTGCGGATACTCTGCTTGAAATAGCACGGCTTTCCTATACCACATTTTATAACTTCATCACCGGTCAGCTTACGGAGGCGGTTATTTTAGGCTCTCTTTGCTATATAGGTATGATGATTTTCCGTTTCCCATATGCGGCGGCTATAGGTATGTTGGTGGGTGTTACCGCACTTATCCCTATTGTAGGTGCTTTTATCGGTATAATAATAGGTGCTTTTTTAATAGTAATCATCAATCCTTTAAAAGCGCTTTTATTTGTGGTTTATATGATTATTTTACAGCAGATAGAGGGTAATCTCATTTACCCCAAGGTCGTAGGTAAATCCGTTGGTCTGCCTGATATACTGGTAATTATAGCAGTACTGGTAGGCGGCAGGGTAGGCGGCTTTATTGCAGTACTATTAAGTGTACCTGTCTGCTCAATACTCTATTCACTTTTCAAAACACGGCTTGAACATAAAGAGAAAAAAAACATTGATAAGGCTTAAAACTTATGCTATTATTAAGCATATGATTTTTTACGAAAAGAGGTAATAAAATGAAATACGTTGTATTATTATGTGACGGTATGGCTGACTATCCCGTCGATGAGCTTGGCGGCAAAACTCCTATGGGGGCCTCCGTTACACCAAATATGGATAAAATTGCAAAGCACAGCACTATAGGTCTTGTAAAAACTGTTGCCGATAACCTTAAACCAGGCAGTGACGTTGCAAACCTTTCGGTACTCGGCTATGACCCTCAGGTTTATTATTCCGGTCGTTCTCCACTGGAAGCAGGCAGTATCGGTATTGATATGAAGTCTACTGATGTTTCCTTCCGCTGTAACCTCGTTACACTTTCCAACGAAGCTAATTACGAGGACAAAACCATTATTGACTACTGTGCGGGAGATATTTCAACTGATGAGGCGGCAGAGCTTGTAAGATACCTTGCAAAGCATTTTGACAATGACGAGTTTAAGTACTACAACGGCGTAAGCTACAGACATTGTCTTATATGGAACAACGGCACACTTGATGTGGGCACTCTTACACCTCCTCACGATATTACAGGCAGAAAAATTAAGGAATATATACCGACTCACCCTAATACGGCAAAGCTTTACGATATGATGGTACGCTCCTATGATTTGTTAAAAGATCACCCTATTAACAAGGCAAGGATTGAAAAAGGTCTTAACCCTGCAAACAGTATATGGCTGTGGGGCGAGGGTGTGCGCAAGGAGCTTGCACCTTTTACTGAAAAATATGGTCTTAAGGGCTCTATGATTTCCGCTGTTGACCTGTTAAAGGGCATCGGTAAATTTTCCGGTATGAATGTTGTTGAAGTTGAAGGCGTTACAGGCTATATTGATACCAATTTTGAGGGTAAGGCAAGGGCCGCCGTTGAAGAGCTTAAAAACGGACAGGACTTTGTTTATGTTCACATGGAGGCTCCTGATGAATGCGGTCACCGCCACGAAATTGAAAACAAGAAAAAGTCCCTTGAAATCATTGATAAAGTTGTTCTAGGTCCGATACTTGAGGCTCTTAAGGAATATGATGATTATAAGATAATGATTTTACCCGATCACCCCACGCCTCTTTCACTTCGTACGCATACCAACGACCCTGTCCCTTTCCTTATTTATCAGAAATCAAAGGACGTTAAGGGTGCAGAGGAATTTACGGAGGAAACTGCAAAAGCAACAGGTTTGTTTATTGAAAACGGTCCCGAAATTATGAATTATTTCATCAATCTTTAAAAAATCTGCCTCTTTAGCTTAAAAAAATACATGGTTATGGTTGCTTCGGTCAGTATTTTGTCACTTACAAAAATTAAACCGTACACTTTTACATAATTAAAAAGGCACCTTCAAGGCTTCAGCTATTAAACTAGAGCCCGAAAGTGCTTTTTCATTTTGTAATAATCTGTTAAAATTAATACTTTATCATAAAATATACCTTAAAATTTACTAAATACTCCACTGAGCACTCTTCAACTGCTTATTCAACATATCACAGAAAATACCATTACTTTCCCTAAGTTTATCAGGAGTGCCAAATTCTTCAACGGCACCATCCGACAAAACAACTATTTTATCGGCATTTACAACAGTCCTCATTCTATGGGCAATAACCAAAACCGTTTTATCCTTAATAAGTCTTGATAGGGCAGACTGAATAAGGGTTTCATTTTCAACATCCAAAGAGGCGGTTGCTTCATCAAGAAGAATAATGGGCGCATCTTTAAGAAATGCTCTTGCTATAGATATTCTCTGTCTTTCTCCACCCGAAAGCTGGCAGCCGTTTTCTCCAATCATTGTATCATAGCCCTTTTCAAGCCCTTCAACAAATTCATTACAGCCCGCAAGCTTTGCTGCCGCAATAACCTCTTCGTCATTTGCGTCTTTTTTTCCTATTCTTATATTTTCCATAACAGTATTATTAAAAAGGGTTACATCCTGAAATACTATTGAATAAAGAGACAAAAGCCTTTCCGGATCAATTTTTGAAATATCCATACCGCCAACAGTAATTTTACCACTGTTAATATCCCAAAATCTTGCTGCAAGTCTTGATACCGTAGTTTTTCCGCCTCCCGATGGTCCCACCAAAGCTGTAACCTCTCCCTGCTTTGCCGTAAAGGATACCTCCTTTAATACGGTTTCTCCCGTATTATAGGCAAAGCCCACATTTTCAAACACAATATCGTAGCCTGTGTTTATAAGGCATTCACTTCCTGCCTGCACATCATGATAGAGTATTTCGTTCATTCTTGCTACATTTGTTCTTGTCGCAATGATGGCGGCGAGGTTTATTAAAGCTGCCTGAAGAGGATCATAAAGCCTTGACGCAGCAAGCAGAAATATAAACAATGTAAGCAGATTAATGCTGCCTCTTAAAATAAGGATTGAGCCTGCCAGAGCAACCGTTGCAATACCCAGCTTTAATATAAGCTGCGCCGACACTACAAATACAGCTGTTCCAAGCTCAGAAATAACTGCCCTTTTTTCAACTGCCCTAATTTTTTTATTAAGCCCTTCAAGATATTTTTCCTCACCGTTATTTGATTTAATATCCCTAACAGCCTCAAGGCACTCCTGTATGCCGTCTGCACAAGCAAGCTTTGCCTCTGTCTGCTTAGCATTAAGCATATCCTGTACCTTTACAGATAAAAACACAATAACAAAGGAAACAGGCACTACCCAAATCGCCGCCAATGCCATCCTAAGGTCAAACGTAAAGAGACTTATACATATAATAACTGTTGAAATCACTGCACCCATAAACTCTGGAATATAATGAGAAAAAGCGGTTTCAAGAGTTGTGCAGTCAGCCATAATAGTGTTGGTCAAATCAGTCAAATCCTTCCTGCCGAAAAAAGACAAGGGAAGCTTTCTCAGTTTTTCCGCAAGAGAAACACGCCTTACTCCCGTTTCAACATAGGTTGCAAGAAAGGTTGCATTATACTGTAATGCATATGTTATAAAAATCAGTATAATACATATTGCACAGCCACCAAGATAAAAAGATATATTTATATTTCTGCCCTCCGCCAAATCCTTTACAATATAATACAAAATTCCCACAGGTAGCATAAGAACCAAGTTTGACAGGGCACAAGCAAAGCAAGCCTTTATCAAATCCTTAGCACCCTGTCTTGACAATGCAAATTTTTTCATAATTTTATCAAGCATATTAACAGCCCACCTTCCATTCCAATGACGTTTGATAATTTTTCCACATTTTTTCATATATTGAATTATTGTTGATTAACTCACTGTGTTTGCCATTTTCTGCGATTTTGCCGTCCTTAATTACATATATTTCATCACTGTTTACTACAGTTGATAGTCTGTGGGCAATCATAATTACAGTTCTGCCTTCTGCCATATTGGCAAAAGCTGTCTGTATTTTTGCCTCATTATCAGGATCAGCAAATGCGGTGGCCTCATCTAAAATTACAATAGGTGCATTTTTAAGTATTACTCTTGCAATGGCAAGCCTTTGCTGCTCACCGCCCGAAAGGAAAACTCCCTTTGTACCTATTACGGTATCAACTCCCTTTGGCAGTTTTTCAATAATATCCCTACACTGTGCCTTATCTAAAGCCGACATAACCTCTTCTCTCGTTGCTTCAGGTCTTGAAAGTCTGACATTGTCAAGTATTGACGTTTTTAAAAGTCTGCTGTTTTGAAACACAAATGCAACCGTATTCATAAGCTGCCTTTTGGGTATATCTCTTA
>CALIRN010000005.1 GCA_938042265.1 uncultured Eubacteriaceae bacterium | reverse complement strand
ATTATGCCTGCAGGTTGGGTATTCTCTCAACAGATCAGACACTTACAGTAAGGCAGATAATGGGCTGTGCAATAGTATTTGCTGCCGTAATTACGGTACAGCTGCCTAATATTAATTTTAAAGAAAGGAAGATTAATTGTGACAAAAACAGTGTGGAAAAAATATAATGAAAATCAGCTTGCGGAACTGGAGGCGTTGTCAAATGAGTATACGGACTTTATAAGCAGCTGTAAAACAGAGCGTGAATGTGTAAAGTCCATTGTGAAAACTCTTAATGAAAACGGATACCGGAGACTTGACAGCTTTAATAGGGTAAAAAGCGGTGACAGGGTGTATGCGGTGCATATGGATAAGACCATAGTAATTTACAATATAGGCAGTGACCCAATAGAAAGAGGAATGAATATCCTGGGTGCTCATATTGATTCGCCAAGGCTTGATATTAAGCAGAAGCCTGTTTATGAAAGTGGTGAGTTTGTCTATCTGGATACCCATTATTACGGAGGTATTAAAAAATACCAGTGGGTTACAATACCTCTTGCAATACACGGTGTGGCAGTTAAAAAGAATGGTGAAAGAGTGAATATCTGCATAGGTGAGGAAAGCAGCGACCCTGTGTTTTTTATTTCTGATTTATTGGTACATTTATCAGGAGAGCAGCTTGAAAAAAAGGCGGCAAAGGTAATTGACGGTGAGGCGCTGGATGTTATAACAGGCTCCATTCCTCTTACAGACTGTGAGGAGGATGCCGTAAAGGCTAACCTTTTAAAAATTTTAAAGGATAACTACGGTATTGATGAAGATGATTTCTTATCGGCTGAACTGGAGGTAGTACCGGCAGGCAGAGCAAGAGAGGCAGGCTTTGACAGGGGTATGATTTTAGGCTACGGACATGATGACCGTTCCTGTGCATATACATCATTTAAGGCCATGCTTGAGAATACGGAGCTTAAACGTACCGCCTGCTGTATCCTTGCCGATAAGGAGGAAATAGGCAGTGTGGGCGCTACGGGTATGCAGTCGCGTTTTTTTGAGGACAGCCTTGCAGAGCTTATTAATCTTATGGGAGAATTCAGCGAAATAAAGCTCAGGCGTACTCTGCGTAATTCCCTTATGCTTTCTTCTGACGTAAGCAGTGCCTATGACAGTTTGTATTCTGAGGTTTTTGATGCAAAAAATGTTGCATACCTTGGCAGAGGTGTGGTATTTAACAAGTTTACGGGTGCAAGGGGCAAAAGCGGTTCAAATGACGCTAACCCTGAGTTTATAGCACAGATAAGATATATACTTGACAATGAAGAAATCAGCTTCCAGACAGCAGAGCTCGGTAAGGTGGACAGAGGCGGCGGAGGTACAATAGCCTACATACTTGCAAACTATGGTATGAATGTTATTGACTGTGGTGTGCCTGTGCTTAATATGCACGCTCCATGGGAGGCAGTAAGCAAGGCTGATATTTATGAGGCTAAAAAATGCTATACAGCTTTTATAAACAGTGCGGATAACAGATAAATACTAATTTACCGCTAATCCAATATACAAATATATCAGATTAGCGGTAAACAGCATTTATTATTCTCTTGCGTATTTAGCTGCGGAAATACCCGCAACAGCGCCGTCTGCGGCAGCGGTTACAAGCTGGCGTATTTCCTTTGTGCGGCAGTCACCGGCGGCAAAAATTCCCTCCTGTGAGGTTTTGCAGTCCTCTCCTGCCACAATATAGCCGTTATCATCAAGGTATATTATATCCTTAAAAATATCGTTTGAGGGTGTCTGACCTACAGCGGCAAAAACTCCGCTTAGTTCAAGCTCTCTTGCAGTATTGTCCGCAAGGTTTTTAACCAAAAGCCCATCAACGGATGTATTGCCTTTAATCTCAACGGGAATATGGCTTTTAAGCTGTATAATGTTAGCCTTGGTATTAATCTCTTCAATATACGCACTTTCGGCCCTATATTCATTACGACGGTGTATTAAATATACCTTGCTGCAATAGGCGCTGAGATATAAGGCATCCTCTAAGGCAGTATTGCCGCCGCCTACAACCGCAACGCTTTTACCCTTGTAAAAAGCTCCGTCACAGGTGGCGCAGTAGGAAATACCTCTGCCTGTCAGCAACTCCTCCTTATCAAGCCCTATTTTGCGCTTTTCGAGCCCTGTTGCTATAATTACGCTGACTGCGTTATATGTGATTTTACCTGCATCAACCTGAAAGCCATTTTCGGTTTTTCTGATACAGGTAACGGTACTGAACTTAATTTTTGCACCAAGTCCTTTAGCCTGTTCATACAAGGCGGTGGCAAAATCAAAGCCTGATATGGAGGCAAAGCCGGGATAATTCTCCACCTTATCGGCAGAGCCAATTTGTCCGCCATAGCCCTTTCCGTCAAGGATAATGACCTTTTTCCCTGCACGTGAGGCATATATTGCTGCAGTTAAGCCTGCCGTACCCGCACCGATTATTACAATAGCAAAATCATTATTTATTTTCATCCAAAATCTCCTGAATTTCGTCCTCGCTTTGCAGACCTACCAGCTTGGCAACAGGCTGACCGCCCTTAAAGAGGATAAGGGTGGGTATGCTTATAACCGAGTATTTTACTGCAAGCTCCTGTTCCTCATCAATATTAATTTTACCGAAAATTATATCCTCATTATCATCTGCAACAGAGTCAAAAATCGGCGACTGCATTTTACAGGGGCCGCACCAGCTTGCCCAGAAATCAATAAGTACGGGCTTATCGGAGTTTAAAACCTCTGTGTTAAAGTTATCTTTGCTGAAATTGGTGACACTCATAGTAATTTTCCTTTCTTATAAAATTGATTTTTGCTTTGAACCACTCAGTGTTTACGCTTACGGATTGCAGCTGCCGCAGGGAGTAAAACCATTACTCTCAGCTTCTGTTTTGGAGCTGAAATATACACGGTTTGCTTCCTTGGGCAATGAACGGCAATCATCAGTATGATATTTTTTTGAATTTTTATTTCCTATATAGGCATGCTCCTGTATCTCGGTTGTTTCGGTAGCGGAGCTTTCGGATTGTGAAAGTGCTTCCGTAACAGTATTTACAGGGCTGACGGTACTTCCGTCACTTTGTAAGGTTATTGTACCCATCTCATCGGTTCTTAATACGGTAATCCCTTTGCTGTTAAGCACCTGTAGGGTTTCGCTGTGGGGATGTCCGTAGCTGTTATCTTTACCGCAGCTTATTATGGCATAGCTTGGATTAACCGCATTAAGATAAGCCTCTGAGGTAGAAGTGGAGCTGCCATGATGACCGCATTTTAATACATCTGCACTTACATCTGTGCCATTTGCAAGTATCTCGCTTTCAACCTGAGCTTCCGCATCACCTGTAAAAAGGAATGCGGTATCTCCGTAAATTAGCTTTATTACTACCGAGTAATTGTTTAAATTATCATAGCTGTCGGATATGGGGGCAAGTATATTACACTTAACATAGCTGCCGACCTTAAAACTCATACCTGCTTTTGCCTGAATGACCTCCGGCACGTTATTTAGTGCATCAAGCATATTTTCAAAATCTCTTGTGGTATGTAAGGCATTTGGCATATAAAAATGATTGACAGGTATAGCGTTAATTACATTATCCATAGCATTTATATGGTCACTGTGAGGGTGAGTTGCAACCACACTGTCAAGCTCTGCTATATTATTTGCAGTAAGATAGCTTAATATCGCACCGCTGTAGCCCTCTCCCTCGCCTGCGTCAATAAGCATATTTTTATTGTCGGGCGTAGTGATTAATATACTGTCAGCCTGACCTGCGTCAATGTAGCTAACCGTAAGTATTCTGTTGTTGTAATGAACCGTATTTTGGTTTTCGGCAGTGACGGAACTTTCAGCATTAACAGTCGCTTCGGCAGCTGTGTCGGAAGCAGCTGTATTTGCTGAGGCGCAGCCGCACAGTATACTTATAATTATTAAAAGTGATAAAATAAAGTTGTATTTTTTCATAAATTACCTCACAATTACACCGCCGCCTATCACATATCCGTCACTGTAAAAGACCGCTGCCTGTCCAGGAGTTACGGCTCTCTGAGGCTCGTCAAACTGACAGACTACCATATTATCCGCAACCGTTATCGTGCAGGGACTCATTTTCTGTGAATAACGCAGCTTACCCATAACCTTCAGGGTGGTATTGTTTTTTTGCTTTTCAAATGCCATCCAGTTAAAGTCACGTATCAGTACGTCTTTTTTAAAAAGCTCATGGCTGCCACCTAATATAACGGTGTTTTTATTTAAGTCAATACCGCATACATACATAGGTACACCAAAGGCTATGCCAAGCCCTTTACGCTGACCTACGGTATAATGGCAGATACCCTTGTGTCTGCCCAGAACTTTGCCGTTGATATCCGTAAAATCACCGGGGATTATTTGTCTGCGTGTGTTTTGTGAGATAAAACCTGCATAATTACCGTCAGGCACAAAGCAAATATCCTGACTGTCGGGCTTGTTTGCAACGTTAAGCCCTATATTGGCAGCTATTTTTCTTATCTCGCTTTTTTCATAACTGCCAAGAGGCATAAGAGTATGCTCAAGCTGGTATTGGGTCAGGTTATAAAGGGCATAGGTCTGGTCCTTGCTGTCCGTATCGGAAAGGGCAAGAGTGTATCTGTCTGTTTCAGGATGCTTTGTTATTTTGGCATAATGTCCTGTTGCAATGTAATCAGCACCTATGGCAAGTGCCTTGCTGAGCATGGACTCCCACTTTACGTAGCGGTTACAGGCTATACAGGGATTGGGAGTTGCTCCGTTCAGGTATTCATCAATAAAGTAATCAATAACCTTTTCCTTAAATTCCTGTTTAAAATTAAGTACATAGTGAGGTATACCGATTGAGGCGGCTACACGCCTTGCATCATCAACGGCAGACAGACCGCAGCAGCCGCCGTTTTCCTCAATCTCCTCCCTGTCCTCATCCTGCCATATCTGCATGGTTACGCCTATTACCTCATAACCCTGCTGTTTAAGCAGATAAGCCGTTACGGAGGAATCAACGCCTCCTGACATACCTACTACAACCTTTTTAGGCATATTAATCCTCCTCGGGTATCTCCTCGTGCTCGCCTATATCGTCTACAGGCTCCTTAAGTCCTTCGATTACGATACCGTTTTTCTGTGCATAGTCCCATAATGCTGCGTGGAGTGCCTCCTCAGCAAGACAAGAGCAGTGTATCTTAATAGGTGGAAGCCCGTCAAGAGCCTCCATAACTGCCTTGTTTGTAACGTCAAGAGCCTCCTGAACGGTTTTGCCCTTAACAAGCTCTGTAGCCATTGAGCTTGTGGCAACTGCCGCACCGCAACCGAAGGTCTTGAACTTGGCGTCCTCAATAATGTTGTTTTCAATCTTAAGGTAAACCTTCATAATATCGCCGCACTTGGCGTTGCCTACTGTACCAACACCGCTTGCATTCTCAATTTCACCCACATTTCTTGGGTTCATAAAATGATCCATAACCTTTTCACTGTATTGCATAGTAATTCTCCTTTAATATATCAAAAATTAATTATTTTGTACTTTTTAAATAGTCCTCATAGAGAGGTGACATTTCTCTAAGCCTTGCAACAATAGGAGGAAGCTCCTTTAAAATATAATCAACGTCTTCTTCGGTATTAAAGTGACCGAGGGTAAGCCTTAAGGAGCCGTGAGCTTTTTCGTGAGGCAGGCCTATGGCAAGCAAAACGTGTGACGGGTCAAGTGAGCCGCTTGTACAGGCGCTGCCGCTGCTGGCGCATACACCCTTCATATCAAGTAAAAGCAGCATTGACTCTCCTTCGATAAATTCAAAGGATATATTCACATTGCCTGGCAGCCTGTTTGTGGGATGACCGTTAAGCCTTGAATAAGGGATAGAGGATAAAATACCGTTGATAAGCTTATCTCTTAAAGCAATCAGTCTGCTGCTTTCGTCTTTAAGCTCTGCTGATGCAAGCCTTACGGCTTCGCCGATGCCTACAATGCCGGGTACATTCTCGGTACCTGCACGTCTGTTGCGCTCCTGTGCACCGCCGTGGATAAGAGGCTTGATTTTAATACCCTTTCTTATATAAAGCATACCGATACCCTTTGGACCGTAAAGCTTATGTCCGCTAGCGGAGAGTAAATCAATATTCATGGCTTCAACATCAATAGACACATGACCTAATGCCTGTACCGCATCGGTATGGAAAACAATACCCTTTTCCTTTGCAATTTTGCCTATTTCGGCAATTGGCTGAATTGAGCCGATTTCATTATTTGCAAACATTACTGAGATAAGTATTGTATCCTCCCTGATTGCGTTTTTTAAGTCCTCAAGGGAGATAATTCCGTATTCATCAACAGGCAGGTAGGTCACCTCAAAGCCCTTGCTTTCAAGAAATTCGCAGGTGTGCAGTATTGCGTGGTGCTCAATGGCAGTGGTGATAATATGTTTACCCTTGCTGCTGTAGCTGTCGGCAACACCCTTAAGCGCCCAGTTGTCGGACTCGGAGCCGCCTGCCGTAAAGTAAATTTCGTTGGTTTGTGAATTTATTGCTTTTGCTATGTTTTCCCTTGCTTCATCAACAGCATTTTTATTTTCCCTTGCTATTTTGTATATACTGGAGGGATTGCCGTAGTTATCTGTAATAAAGGGAAGCATTTTATCAATTACTTCTTTACGTGGCTTTGTTGTAGCCGCATTGTCAAAATATATTGTCATTTTTAATTCACTCCGTTTCATTAAATTATTTTTAAACAATGATTTATTTTTTCTTATAATTATTCATTGCATATTTATATAATTATTGGCAAGCTGGTCAAGGGTTATGCCGTTTGCCGTATTTATTATGCTGTTACTGAGCTTTTCCCATACATCCTTGGTGGCACATTTGTTGCAGTCACCGTTGGCGCAGGCATCACTATTTGTCTCACAATCCACCAGAGTCATTGGGCCCTCTATGGATTTAAGTATATCGCCTACAGTGATTTGGCTTGGGTCTCTGCCAAGCTCATAGCCGCCTTGAGCACCTCTTGTGCTTTTTAAAAGCCCTGACTTTTTTAGAGCGGAAACCAGCTGTTCAAGATAGCTTTCACTGATATTCTGTCGTTTGGCAACACAGCTTATGGAAACACATTTGCCCTCCTTAGTGTTGGCGGCTATATCAACCATGGCACGCAGACCATACCTTCCTCTGGTTGAAATCTTCATACAAATTCACCTCTTTTGCTGCTGAATTTAATCCCTAGCAAATTACTGAGATTTATTTCAGATATATACTACCACCTATTCGGTTTAATGTCAAGCAAAATACTGGGAATTGAAAAATTTATTTTATATAATCTGCTGTAATGACTAAGATGGGGATGCAGTACTCAATTTGTAGGAAATACAGGTGTTTTTTTCAGGTGTGTAGACTTTTCTACACGCCGAAATTTTATATTGTCTTTTGATTTTTTGTGATCGGTTGAACCATTCATATACTTTTTTGTGCATATTGCTATTTTTTGCTTTTCTAATCAAATTATAATTTGATTTTTTTATAAAGATATGTTATACTATAACTGTATCAGGGAGGTATCCCTGGTATATAACAGAGCCAGACTCTATTATTCATATACAACTCTCCACTGAAATAGGCTTATGTCCTCCACTCACGACATAAGTCTATTTCCCTTTTTAGGGAAAAGAGCACATTAATCGGAACGCAGATCCGATAATGTATTTTATGCCGACGGAATACATATGTTGAGTAATTAAAATACCGCCTTTAAAGCTGATGCTTTGATGGCGGTATTTAGGTATACAACGGTTTTTATCTTTAAATTAACCAATCTGTCGGCAGACTTATTCGTTATAATGAAGGATAAATACGGGAGGCTTTTCTTCAACCTTAAGCATAGCGTTAATGGCCTCGTTTGTATTATTCACTTCATAAAATTCAAGCTGTTTGCTTTCGTTTACAATACCAAGCAGCTTTTTGCCGGAGGTCATCTCAATATAAGCAAAACGACCTGCGCCGCAGCTATAGGTTTCAGGCATATCCTCCTGGCCAATCAGACCAAGCTTAACAAGGGACTGCTCATATTCAACAAAGCCCGTTTTAATTTCACCAAACTGGGCAATGGTGTACTTTGGCAAAAGTCCGAGCTCCATATCTGGGGCAAGCCCGTTTACCTCCTGACGGGGATAGGCAGCAGTCTCCAACTTGTCAATATAAATTGACCAGCCGCCTGGTTTTTTAATTAAAACATATTCCTTAATATTATTTGGCTCGGAAATGCCACCGATTACGGCAGCTGCATATTTATCGTCACAGGCAATGTATTTTATATCAAATTCGTGTTCACTAAAAGCAGTGGCAACGGTAGCGGCGATATCCAGATATTCTTCATCGGTATTTGACGGATTTTTTACATTGCCATGGTCGGTTGCATAGGTGCCTAAAAGAGATTTGTACTGGGCTTTGGTGAGTATACCGCCCTTATCATCACTAGAGGATATAATATATCCGTTGATGCTGTTATAGGCGATGAAAGGCTTTAATGTGTTGTCCTTTTCCCTTTTTAAGTCAATTCCATCAAACTGCGACAAATCGGAGGGTTTGATTAGCAGTACATCAGTATAGTCATCAATATTCTCATCAACGGTGATACCTGCATCTGCTGCTACCTTTGATGCGCTTACGGAGTAATTATCTTTATCGGAGTACATAAGACCGTATACACATAAAAGAGAGCTGCGGTTTTTCTCGTAATAACTGTCTGCAGCGGCGTTAAGGGTAGCTATTTTTTCATAAAGTGCCTCGTCAACAGCTTCATCGCTTGGCGTGGATTTAATTTCATACACACCTGCGGAAGGGTTTTCCGTAGGGACTTCAACATTGACAGTTGTATTTTCTCCACTTTGCAGCTTATTTTCAAACCCGGCTCTTTCCTTGGCGGTTTCATTATTATTGGAGTACCATACTCCCGCTCCTGCCGCACCTGCAATAAGCAGAGCGCAGATACTGCCGATAACGGCATTTTTTTTATTCATTTGTATATTCACCTTCCTTATCAGCTATTACACTATACACATCGTCAAGCTCAGTGTGGTGAAGACTAAGCAATTCGGTTACCTTTTTCTCAGTTTCGGCAGGGTCGTCGGTGTAATCAAGCACCAGTTCCCATACAGGGTTGAAATAATCCTCAATTTCCAGTACTTTTATTACCCTGCCGTTAAAGCGCTCAGGGTCGTAGTAATCAAAAATTGCGGAGTATTCCCAATCAGCCACATCACGCTGAGTGGAAAGACGCAGGTGAAGCAGCAATTTGCCGTCATCCTCCTCGGTTACAAATACATTTATAATATATTCCTCATTTTCAGTAAGGCTTAAAGAGCACAGCTCTCTGTCAAGAAAGCCTGTGTTTCTGTCCTTAAGCATAATTACAACAACTGTTTCCATATTATCGCCCCTTGTTATTATTCAACTTCGCTCCAGCTGTGGCTGTGCAGCTCTCCCTCCATAAGAAAGCTGTCAAAGCCTGTTTGTCTTAAAGCCTCATATAGTACAATAGCAACTGAATTTGACAGATTAAGGCTTCTGTATTTACTGAGCATCGGTATCCTTATACATGTATCCTTATGGTTCATTAATATTTCCTCAGGTATGCCGCTGCCCTCACTGCCAAACATTATAAAATCGTTTTTGTCATATTTAACATCGGTATAGGTATGCTTTGCTTTGGTGGTTGCCATATATATTTTTGCATACGGATTTTTGCTGATAAAATCCGCAAAGCTATCATAGTAGTGTACATCAAGGTCTTTCCAGTAGTCCATACCTGCACGTTTAAGGGATTTGTCATTTATTACAAAGCCCAATGGTCTTATTAGGTGAAGGCTTGTGCCCGTTGCTGCACAGGTACGCCCTATATTGCCCGTATTCTGAGGTATTTCGGGCTGATGCAAAACAATGTTCATTATAGTATTCCTCTTTTGCTCATAATTAATTACATTTTAACATATTTAAACAGAATATACAAGTATTTCAGAAGGGTTAAGTAAATAAAATGCTAAAGCACAGCCAAGTATTTACACCTTAATAAAAAAGTTTTCAAAAAAAGAAAAAAGTTGTTGACAAACTATAATATTGTTGCTATAATATTTCTTGTCGTCAGGCAAAAGGGCTTGGGACAGGCTAATAAGCTATATGGGAGCATAGCTCAGCTGGGAGAGCATCTGCCTTACAAGCAGAGGGTCATAGGTTCGAGCCCTATAGGTCCCATTTTTATGGCGGAATAGCTCAGTTGGCTAGAGCACACGGTTCATACCCGTGGTGTCGAGGGTTCAAATCCCCCTTCCGCTATTAAAAACCGCTTAAACAGTGATGTTTAGGCGGTTTATTTTTCCTTATTTTATTTAATTTTTAAATTTTCCCACATTTTTCCCACATTAGAATTTTATCCAAATAAATGATTGATTTTATCTACTGCGGCAACCTTTATATCTTGTGCCACGTGTACATAAATTTTTTCTGTAGTCTGTACGCTTGCGTGTCCCAGCAAGGTTTGTATTGTCTTTACATTTACATCAGCCTCAAAGAGTTTTGTTGCGTAAGTGTGTCTTATGTTATGAAATTTACGATACCGTACATCAGCGCGCTTCAATGTTCGCTCCCAACTGCGGCGGAGATTATGTGCATCAATTACGTTACCGAGAACAGTGGTGAAAAGAAAAGGCTCTTCATCCATCAATCCGTTCTTAAGAAAAATTTCCTTTTGGCATAATATATGTTTTTTTAGCATTGGGCATAAGCTTTGCGGAATTGGTATATCTCTTAGGCTACTTTCCGTCTTAGTTGTGCCAAGTTTAGTAAGCCTCTTTCTGCTGCCGTCGTTTTTACAATCATACACAGTTTTTAATGACTTATTTACAGAAATAATCATATTATCCAAATCAACATCCGATATTTTTAGACCGAGCAACTCACCTTCACGTAGTCCTGTTGCAAATGCCACAGTAACAAGAGCTTGCATATACCCTTTGCAATTTGCCAAAATTGCCGCAATTTCATCATTTGTGAAAGGGTCAACCTTTTTATCGTCCTCTGATATATCTTTGCTTTTTGGTAATTCCACGCCTATGCAAGGATTGATTAAAATGTATCTCTGTTTTATGCAATAGTAAAAAAAAGTTTTTAGAACCTTGTTAAGGTTAAAAATCATAGAGTAGGTTTTGCCGTTTTCAAAAAGCTCATTATAATAGCGTTGTATATCAAGTGATGTTATATTGTATATTTTTAAATAGTGTAGTTCAGAGCCGTTGATGTAATAGTCATATACATTAAGGTATCTTACAAGCGTGTTTTCAGCTCTTGCGGGCTTAACTACATCATAAAGCCATATCTTCATAAAATCACCAAGAGTCATTTCACTGTAATCCGTTGCAAGTCCTGCTCTTATGTTGGCTAAATATTCGTCACGCTTTTCCTCCGCCTCTTTTTTACTCTTTCCGTAAAACTCCTTACGGATATACCTACCATTGGCATCTTTGCCGACAGTGGCGGTCACTCTATAATAGCTGTTGCCGTTTTTGTTGTAGTTTGTTTTTACTGCCATATTATCCACTCCTTAAATTAATTACTTGTATTTCCATTAAATGAGTGATATAATATAAGTGTGTTTTGGGATATTATATCACTCGGTATGGTATCGGTTTGCTCCCTGTTGGCGCAGGGGGCTTTTTTTATTTATTTACGGTGACCTTATAGCCATATTGATGTAGCATGTATACTAAATTTGCACCGTCAATTAGGGTTATAGGTTTATCTTTAACAAAAGAATACGTATCATGACCATAATGACTTGTTGTGACTAAAATACCTTTTACAGCACCTTCATTAATCATAGTACCATACAAATCTCTTGCGGCAGATACAGGTACGACCTTAGTATATCTTTTTGCTTGTATTACAAACTTTCCACCACGTATAGGGTCAGGGTCAAAGGCTACTGCATCAACGCCGCCGTCTTTACTTGCTTTAGTAACCTTAACTTCTGCACCATCTTGAGAAAATATTTTACTAAACAATTCTCTTACTAGGTGTTCAAAATCTTCCCAAGGCATTTCTGATAAATTGTAGTTGTCATCAAGTTCATCAAGAATCTCTTTGGATATTATAAATCGTTTGTCTACACGATTTAACTGCATAATAGGTTTTACAGGTGTTAAACTGGACAAAGTTCCAGCTTTAATTGCTCTAAGTTTATTCAAACACTCCTTTGCATCGACACGATTTAAGTTTAGATTGTTAAATTCGTTTTTATCACATTGAACAGATATGATACAAGCGCTACCATCATTACCGGTTGATTTGTCAATAAATTCTGTAATGCCATTAAATACAGCAGATTGTATAAGCTTGGTCTTGTCTGTAGAAAACAATATATATATAACGCTTAGCGTAATCTGGCATATAGTTTTTTCGTAAAGCTCGTCAAATTCCTTTTTCTTTAAAGGTATTTCTTTTGAGCTTTTTGTAGTAGCAACCCATTTATAGCCTGAAATATGAGGCATATCCTCTGGTAGTGGTAGATGCATTGATATTATAATGGTGTTTGATTGCGGGTCAAACTCAACCTCATAATCCTTTAATATATAATCTATTTCAATGGGGTATTTCACAAATTTAGAAAAGATTTCATCAATATATTTTTCTATGGCATGGGGTTTGCCGTCAAAATAATCTGATTTCCATTGCTTAATAGATAAATTATAGTTTTCTTTTTCGACGTCAAATTTTTCTTTACGGAGATGGTAATTATTGAGGGCAGTTTGTTTATCATTTTCATATTCAGCTAAATCACTTTTAAACGCTCTTGTAGCATTTTCGGTAAGTCTAATTCGCTTTTCTTTAAGGCTTTTAAAAATTTTTTCAAAAAAGCTTTCATCAGGTACATCATATTTAACGAAATAAGACGATAATTCAGGCTCACTTTTATTAAAGCAAAATGGAGCAAAAACATCCTCCCTTATGTATTTATCAAAATTAAGCTCGTATTTTGTCTTAATTATGTTTGAGAGCAAATGCTCATAGAGCAACAAATTTTGGCTAGCTTGGTTACTGGCGGCTTGAGTATTGTTTTTTAGTGCATTTATTTTATCACGCTCTCGCTGACGTTTTTCCATTTCAGTCCATCGTTGCTCTTGCTCATACACTTTTTCGTCAAGCTCCCATTCTGTACGTGCAGTTATGGTTTTAGTTTTGGACAAATACGAATTATATATTGTTTTTTCATATAGATTATTGGACATAGATTTATTACCCCCTGTCTCTTGAGGAGTTTCTGCAAAACAGTATACGACATATATAATTGCTAATGAAAATATTGCAACTAATATGCCAATAGTTGCATCAAAACCTAAAACTAAAATAGAAATCACTATAAGTATAATAATAATTATAAGCATACCTTATTTTTTGAAGATTATTTT
>CALIRN010000004.1 GCA_938042265.1 uncultured Eubacteriaceae bacterium | reverse complement strand
AATAGTTATATCTTTTAAATTGCTGCAATACTGAAAAGCACCAACTCCAATACTTGTTATACTGTCTGGAATTACTATTTCTTCCAAACTGCTGCAGCCTGCAAAAGCACAAAGCCCAAGGCTTGTCACACTGTTGGGAATGATTATTTCCGTTAAGCTGCTGCAGCCGCTAAAAGCACGAATACCGATACTTGTTACACTGTCTGGAATAACTACACTTGTTAAACTGCTGCAGTCCGTAAAAACATCAGCATCAATACCTGTTATACCATTTGGAATAATTATACCTGTTAAACTGCTACAGTCCTCAAAAGCACGAACACCAATACTTGTCACACTGGCAGCAATTTTTATATTTTTTAGGCTGGTACAATCCCTAAAAACATAGTTTCCTATTTCCGTTACACCATCACATACAGTCACCTCATTCAACGCCGTACACTCCCAAAAAGCATAATCGTCTATGCTTTTTACACTGCCGGGAATTACTATATTGGTAAGACTTCTACAACCATTAAAAGCTCCGTACCCAATACCTGTAATACCGTCAGGAATTACTATATTTTCCAAACTATGGCATCCCATAAAGACTGCTTCCCCTATACTTGATAAGCCGCTGCCAATTTCTACACTTACCAAAGCATTACAAAAATAAAATGCACTGTTCCCAATATCAGTCACACTGTCAGGAATTATTATACTTGTTAATCTGCTATATGCAAAAGCCTTTTCACCAATACTCGTAACGCTATCGGATATTTCTATACTTTGCAGCTTTCCACAATGAGCAAAGGCGCTGTTTCCTATAGCGGTTATACCATACGGAATGGTAATATGTGTTAAATCCGTATTCAAAAAAGCATTGTCACCTATATTGGTTACGGCTACACCATTAATTTCAGTTGGAATTTCGATTGCCGTAAGTCCCAAATCAGCATCCGTAATTGTGCCTGTATTTGTATCAAAATAAATATATCCGCCTTCGCCTTTATACTTAGCATTATATGAGTATAATTCCACAGTCGGAAGTTTTACATCATTACTGCAGCTTTCCTGCACTGTCCCAAAATCATTTTCCGTTTTTTCGACAGCTGAGCCGGAAACAATTATGTCCCTATCAGAAAGCACTTTTACTGTTGTATCCGTTTCAATAGCCGCTGCCGAACCTATACAGGATATTGCTGTTACCAATGTCAAGGCAACGCCTGCAAATCTTTTATATAGCATATAAATTTCTCCCCCATTTATTATAATAATTTGTATTTTAACATAATCTTCAGTATTTGTAAATTCTAATCAAGATATTTGTTTATAAATTTATACAGGTTATCAAAAAACAACCGGTCAGCCGTATGCTTTCCAAAGCTGTTTACAAAAGCATTATATAATCTGTACAGCTCCGATACATTATGTATATCCTCAGGTGTTTTATCTATACCGTCAAAATCGCAACCCAAGCAAAGTCTGTCTTCGCCAATTATATTACCCATATATTCAGTATGTCTTAAAATATCCTCTATACAGGCGGTTTCATTTTCATTTAAAAAAGGTGGAAACAGATTTATACCTACCATTGAGCCCGTATCACGTATTGCCCTTAGCTGATCATCCTTAAGGTTTCTGTAATGCCGGCAAAGGCTGTAGACGTTGGAATGACTTGCTATAAACGGCTTTTCCGCATTTTCGCACACGGACCAAAAGCCTGCCTCATTAATATGCGACACATCAACAATTATGCCAAGGCTTTCCATACGCCTTAATGCCTGTATACCAAAGGGTTTTAAGGGGCTATTGCTGCCTGTCTGCGCGCCATAGCCAAGCCTATTTTCCCTGTTCCATGTAAGAGTGGCAAGGCGAATACCCCTATCATAAAGATAATCTATGTTATCAAGACTGTCGCCTATTGCCTCACCACCCTCTATGGATAGCACTGCCGCAATTTTACCCTCATTGCACTTTGCAAGACTCTCCTTATCCGATGCCTTTATAATAATATAACCATGCTTGTTTATGCAATTATCAAAAAAATCCAGTGCTGCATTGGCATTTTTAAAACCATCCGATATTAAATCATCATCAAGCCATATTGCAAATACCTGCACGGTTCTTTTAAATTCTTTAAGTCTTTTTAAAGAAAGATGCAGACTGTTATCATAAATATCCTGCTTTTCTCTCATAGCAGTTGTAATGGTATCACAGTGACAGTCAAATAAAGAAAACATAGGAAATCCTCTTTTCACGAATAAAATTTTCTCCGCAGGTTAAACTGTATATCGGAGGTGATTAGTATGACTAATAAATCAATTAAATGCAGAGTTGATTCCTGTAAGCACAACTCAATGGACTATTGTTCATTAAATGACATTGTAGTCGGTCAGCAGTGCAACTGTGCAAAGGACTGTTGTGAAACAGAATGCCTTAGCTTTGAGGTAAAGTAAAACAAAGCAAAATAATTTCTTCATTTACTTTTCTTTCCCTTAATTTAAGATAAAAGCGGTCATTCAACGACCGCTTTTATCTTTAAAGTATGTACAAAAGCCTTATTGGGACTATTTTATGCAAATATATAACTCTATATACTAAAAACAGCTTACAACTTCATTGTCAGCGAAATCCTGTGCTTTGCAATATCCACGCCCAGCACCTTAACCTCCACAATATCACCAACACTTACAGCCTCTAACGGATGCTTAATATATTTATCGCAAATCTGGGATAAATGAACCAATCCGTCCTGATGCACTCCAATATCCACAAATGCGCCAAAATCAATGACATTTCGGACTGTTCCCTTGAGGATCA
>CALIRN010000003.1 GCA_938042265.1 uncultured Eubacteriaceae bacterium | reverse complement strand
GCCAAAGCTTGACAAAACAACGTTAACCGCTGCTGACCGATGGATTTTAAGCAGGGTAAATTCACTTGCCAAAAATGTTACCTCAAATCTTGATGCTTATGAGCTGGGTATTGCCGTACAGAATGTATATGACTTTATTTGGGACGAATACTGTGACTGGTATATTGAAATGGTTAAGCCTCGCCTTTACAATAAGGAGGACTCAACAAGAGATGCTGCTCTCTGGACTTTAAAGACTGTGCTTATAAATGCGCTTAAGCTGCTTCATCCGTTTATGCCCTTTGTTACGGAGGAAATATTTACCTCAATCCAAAGCAGGGAGGAAACAATTATGCTTTCCAAGTGGCCTGAATACAGTGAGGAATTTAACTTTGCCGAGGATGAAAAGGCTATTGAGCTTATGAAAGAGGCAATTAAGTCTATCAGAAATATAAGATCCGAAATGAACGTTCCGCCAAGCAAAAAGGCTAACGTGTTTGTTGTAAGCGACAATGCCGAGGTAAGAAACATTTTTGAGCATGGAAAAGTATTCTTCCAGACCCTTGCTTATGCAAGTGAGGTTATTGTACAGTGTGACAAGACTAACATTGGCGATGACGCAGTGTCGGTAGTTATACATGACGGTGTTATTTATATGCCGTTTGCCGAGCTTGTGGATATCGAAAAGGAAATTGAACGGCTTAACAAGGAAAAGGATAAGCTTATTAAAGAGGTTGAACGGGTTGAAAAGAAGCTTGCCAATCAGGGCTTTGTTGCCAAAGCTCCTCAGAAGGTAATTGATGAGGAAAAGGCAAAACAGACTAAATATGCCGCAATGCTTAAAGGCGTTGAAGAACAGCTTGAACGGCTTAACAAATGATAGATAGCTGAAGGGAGCCAATTGGCTCCCTTCAGCGTGTCGATAAAGTCGACACGCTTGCAAGAAATGCACGCATTTCTTGCAGTAGGGGGTACTTCGTGCCCTGCGACTTTTGCTTCGCAAAAGCAGGGCTTTGCCATGTTTTTCCGTAGGAAAAAATCGAAGGAAGTAACGCCCTGTGCCTCGCCAATGGATCGACACTGTTTGCATTTATGTAATAAATGCAAATGTCCTGTATTTTTTTGAATTTTTACTTGACATTTATTATTTCATATACTATACTAATACAGTCGGTGATTAATAGATTACAAATTTTACCCTTGATTTTACCCTAATTATGAATTTAATAATAAAAGATAGGGTTAATAGCATTTGCAAAAGATTATCGGGCAATTAAAAATGCCTGACAAATTCAGGAAAATGTTTTTCGTGGAGGGGTCAGCCGCACTTAATTATGGTTGTGCTGCTATAGCTCAGTAGGTAGAGCGCAGCATTGGTAGTGCTGAGGTCACGGGTCCGACTCCCGTTAGCAGCTTCAATACAAAAAGACACCTTGAAAGAGGGTGTCTTTTTTTGTTTATAATTGACCTTTTTCACAAAATGTGGCATAATATAAATATTACTAATAAGGGAGGTATTTTTATGTATTCTATAAACAATTTGACAGATAATGCAAATATTAAGGTTATTTCCGAACTTGGCAGCTTTAAGGTGCTTGAGCATCAGTCCGACTTGAGTGTTGACCCTGCAGTTGCACAGGCGGTTTACTTTGCACAGCAAATGAACATAAAAAAAAGACAGGTGCTTGTGGAGCTTAGCGGAACCTCCGTTACCGTACAAAGCGGTGCAATGCAGTGGACTGTAGGTAATGTTACCTCGGGTACCGGTGTAAAGGGCATAGGTGATTTTCTGGGTAAGGCTATTTCCTCAAAGGTAACAAAGGAGAGTGCAATAAAACCTGTTTACAGCGGCAGCGGACTGCTTATGCTGGAGCCTACATATAAGCATATTTTGCTTGTGGATGTTTCAAAGTGGGGTACTATTGTGTTGGAGGACGGTCTGTTCCTTGCCTGTGACAGTACCCTTACTCAAAAGACGGTAATGCGCAGTACTCTTTCCTCTGCAGCACTGGGTAATGAGGGACTTTTTAACCTGTCCCTTACAGGCAGTGGCATTGCCGCTTTGGAAAGTCCTGTTGCAGCCAATGAGCTAATTGAGTTTAACCTTGAAAATGACGAGCTTAAAATTGACGGTAATATGGCTATTGCTTGGTCAAACAGCCTGACCTTTACGGTTGAAAAATCTACCAAGAGCTTAATCGGCTCTGCAGTAAATGGTGAGGGGTTTGTAAATGTGTACAGAGGCACGGGCAGAGTGCTTATGGCGCCTACCGTAAGATAAATTAAAGGGGCTGACGTATGTCAGCCCTTTTTAGGTGGTCTTAAACCGAAATACTGA
>CALIRN010000002.1 GCA_938042265.1 uncultured Eubacteriaceae bacterium | reverse complement strand
GAATACGGTTCCGATAATGTAAATATATAACACAAAATTCGGAGGTAATTATGTTAGGCACTATAGTTAATGCGGCGGCAATAATATTGGGTGGTATTTTGGGGCTGATTATCAAGGGCAGATTTACGCCCCGTTTTCAGGAGATTGTAACTCAGGCTACAGGGCTTGCGGTAATTTTTATAGGAGCAGGTGGAGCAATACAGCAGCTTATGCTGCCTGAAAGGAGCTCGGTACTGTTTGTAATAAGCCTTGTTTTGGGCGGTCTTACGGGTGAGGCTCTGGATATTGAGGGCAGGCTTAAAAGGCTGGGGGATAAGCTTGAGGCGCTATGTGGTGCCAACGGCGGAGTATCAAAAAGCTTTGTTTCCGCCTCGCTGCTGTTCTGTGTGGGCTCAATGGCTATCCTGGGCTCAATACAAAGCGGCTTGCAGCGCGATTATTCCACACTGTTTACAAAGAGCATACTTGACGGTGTTTACGCAATTATTATTGCCTCAAGCCTTGGCTTTGGCGTGCTGTTTTCGGCAGTGTCGGTGTTTGTATATCAGGGAGCAATCACCGTTGCAGCAGGCTTTATCGAGCCTTATATTAATGCCGATATTTTAAGGGAAATGTCACTGGTGGGCGGTATACTTATTGCTGCATTGGGTATTGATATGCTGGGTATAAGAAAAATGAAGGTGGGTAATCTTCTGCCCTCTGTGGCGGTACCCGTTATATATTACGGCATATTGCATTTTGTGAGGTAAATTATGAGGCTTTTAACAGTTAATAATACCAATGAGGCGCAAAGACTGGATAAATTTATTATGCGATATATGAATAAGGCGCCAAAGGCCTTTATATATAAAATGCTGCGTAAAAAAAACATTAAGCTTAACGGCGCAAGGGCTCAGGGAAATGAAATTTTAAAATCGGGGGATAAGGTGGAGTTGTATCTGTCGGACGAAACAATCGACAGCTTTTTTGAGGGTGCGGAAATTAAGGTATACGATAAAATCCCTCCGATAATTTATGAGGACGAAAATGTGCTTATTGTAAATAAGCCCGTAGGGCTGCTTTCTCAGGCGGAGAAAAAGGGGGATAACAACCTTAACGATATGCTCCTTTCATACCTTGCAAAAAAGGGAGAGTATACCGGTGAGGCAGGCTCCTTTAAGCCCGGCATCGTAAGCCGTTTGGACAGGAACACAAGCGGCATTACCCTTATGGGTAAAAGCCTTGCCGCCCAGCAGCAGCTAAGCCTTGCATTTAAGGAGCATACCGTTGAAAAGACTTATCTTGCCCTTGCAGAGGGTGAGATAAAAACGGCGGGCAGGGTGGCTACAAGACAGAAAAAGGTCAGCGGAAACAGGGTTGTTACAGGCAGTGAGGGAAATAAGGCGGTTACATTCTATAAGCCACTGAAATACGAAAACGGAGCAACTCTGCTTGAGGTTAAGCTGATAACGGGACGTACGCATCAGATAAGGGCTGCTCTTGCCTCAATCGGTCATCCTCTTGTAGGTGATAAAAAGTACGGCGGTAAAGCAGCCTTTGGTTTTAAGTATCAGGCGCTTCACGCCTATAGCCTTAAGTTTTCCTTTAAGGCAGGTATGCTTAAGTACCTTGACGGAAAACGGTTTACCGCTGAAACAGAGTGGGATTTTTGAGCAAGGTAAACTGCTTATTGTATTATGCTGCGGAGAGTTAAATATGAGCAGAACAAAATTAGTTGCATGAAAGGATTTAGGTAACGTCATAAGCCTTTCTTTATTTATAGGGAGATTTATGTACAATGCAATACAACTAAGGACATTAAGTATTAAATTCAGAAGTATGAAAGAAAAATATGTATATTTCTATGAATAGAAAAAATAATTTGGTATATTATTTTCCCAGAACCTTTTTTGTAGAAAAAGTTTCTAAGAAAGGCCAAGATATTTATATTGCAAAACAAGAAGAAATAAATGCAAACGTGAAAAACAGAGTTATTATGTTATAATAGACTTCAGCAATTATATTGTATATTGTAAAACACAACACCCCCTGCAGGTGTAACCGCAAGGGGTGTTGTGTTTACATCGGAAACTAAATTCCAAAGTGATTACAACATTACATTGATAAAATAACAGGTTATTTTATTAATGATTGGCACTTATTGCCTTAGTAGGGCATTTTTCGGTACAAATACCGCACTGTGTACATTTATCATAATCCACCTTGGCAAGGAAGGCGTCAATCTTAACCGCCTCGTTAGGACAATTCTTTTCACACAGCTTACAGCCCATACAGCCGTTAGCACAATTATCCTTTGTAGGCTTAGGCATATCGTGAGAGGAGCAGGCAACCCTGACCTTGCTGTCATAAGGCACAAGCTCAATAAGCGCCTTAGGACAAGCCTTTATACAGGCGCCACAGGCAACACATTTATCCTTATCAACAACGGCAACGCCGTTTACCACGTGGATAGCGTCAAAGGCACAGACCTTAACGCAGTTGCCGTCACCCAGACAGCCGAAGGAGCAAGCCTTTGAGCCACCTGCAAGAGCATTTTCAAGTCCGCAGTCGGCAGCGCCGAAGTAGGTATATTTATCCTTTGCAGCCTGACAGTCACCGTTACA
>CALIRN010000001.1 GCA_938042265.1 uncultured Eubacteriaceae bacterium | reverse complement strand
AATTCCTCAACAGCTTATGGAAAAGAGCGAGAAAGTATGGGGGTATCTGTACGGGCATTACACAAAATGTATCTGACCTTTTGGAAAATCCTCTTGCAAGCAAGATGTTATCCAATTCAGATTACATAATGATGCTTAATCAGGCTGCATCAGACAGAGTTAAGTTAGGCGAAATACTTAATATTTCTCCTACACAGCTTAGTTTTGTAACCAATTCATCGGCAGGGCAGGGCTTAATGTTTGCAGGCAACTCCATAATTCCTTTTGTGGATAAATTTCCTAATGACACAAAATTGTACCGAATGATGACAACTAAACTTGATGAGGTTATACAACAAAATGAAAACAAGAAAGGATAAACGATATAAATATGCCAACAAGGTTAAAGAGCTTAAAGTTGATGTGCTGTCAAAGGAACAAGCTTCCGCCCTTTCCTGTACTACAGAAGAATATCTGGCAGACAACAGGCATTCGGTTAATAAGAGGTCTGACTTTTCCAAAATTACTCACCGACAGGTAATAAAATCAATTTCCGAAAGGAACAGCAAGGAAATTCCTGCTAATGGAGAACATACTCAAACCAATGTTTCCGAAAAGCATAGCATTGAATATACTGACAAAACCACTGTTGATATTTTAAAGCCAAAAATCACGAAGGGCAGCAAGCGGAAAATGATATACAACAAAAACCAAATTTCCAAAACGGCAGCTAATCTCGGAATTAAAGCCGAGGTTAAAAATCAGCTTGGAAATATGGTAACACAGGCAGGTTATTCCTCAAAGAAGGCTGTTAAAGGCGGCAACACTGCTGCTCTGAAAATCATTCGGTCAGATATAGAGGAAACTGCCGAGAACGATTTGGCATTTAAAGCTGTTGATGATGTAATAAAAACTGCCGAAGCTGCTGTAGCAACCCAAAAAGGCGTAACGGCAACGGTTAATGCAGGTGTTTATACCGTAAAGAATGTTAAAAATGCACCCAAAAATATCTCTGCTGTAAATAAGCAATTCAGGGAAAGGATAAGAAAAATACAGAAAGTAAGGAGAATGAAAAAGTCCACTCAGACTAAGTTGTTAAAGCAAGGCGGGAAAAAGGCAGTAGATAATACCATAAAAACCATTGCGTCTACAGCAAAAGGTTTTGTAATAAAGTTTACAGCTATGTTCCTTGCGTTAATTATCCTTATTATTGCTATATGTGGTGCTGTGGTGGCAGCCATAGGCAGCTTTCTCTGGCAGACTTCCTCATACCTTGATACAACACAGATAATAAAGTATATTTCAGAGCTTGACTATAATCAACAGAATGCTTGGCTTAGCAAGGGGAAAACCAATGTGGAAATAGAAAGGCAAAACGAAAATCCCGAAAAGTCCTATAATTATCATTATTTACTGGCAGTTGATGTCCCCGATGATACCCAGCCCCTTGATGATTTTGACGAGGGAGAAGCTCATTGTATGGTAAGGGAAGGCTTTTCTCCCAACGGAAGGGAGCTAATGCCTACATACAGAGGTTTTAATAAGGAATTTTCCTCATCTGATGAAATGCTTGAAACTTACCGCTTTACAACCGACGATTACAGAGC